>JALOOY010000160.1 GCA_025454185.1 Thermodesulfobacteriota bacterium | reverse complement strand
GTTCAAATATTCGGGGTTTTATTCTCATTTTTCGTATTAAACGCCCAGGTAACACCGGTGGCGCACACCCACGAAGCATGAAATTTTGTATTTATTATCTGGCTCATAATTAAACCGACATAAATTTGGCGCGAAGCCTGCCCTGGTCCCGCTTTAAGAGCGGGATAAGCCAGGGGCTAGGCCTGGACCCTGGCTAAATACATGCCAGAGTGACGACGCTAGGCCGGGATTGGGAATTTTTCCAGTCTGGCGAAGGCCGGAATCCAGACCCAAATATCATTGCCAGTACGTGACACTTAATAATTACAATATATTGTAAATAATCTATTATACGGTAAAATTATTAATCTGCCAACCCTGTTATTAAATAGGTTAATTCGCAATATCAATCAGTTAAGAAAATGGTATAATAATTGTATTAGAATTCAATATTCGATGTTGGACGTTCGATGTTCGATGTTCGTCTTTTAAATTTAAACCATGACTCTCTTCTCCCAAATCCTCCAATACGCCATCTCCGGCCTGACCGGCGGCAGCATCTATGCCGTGCTGGGCATCTGCTGGAGCGTGGTCTACCTGATTACCAAGGTCCTCAACTTCACCACCGGGGAGTTCGTCATGCTGGGCGGCATGCTCACCTGGGGCTTTCACGGGGCCGGACTGGGGTGGCTCCCGGCCTCCCTGCTGGCGGTAGCCGCCACCATCGCCGTCGCCCTGATCATGGAGCGCACGGCCATCCGGCCGGTCCGGCAGCCCTCGGAGATGGTCTACATGATGCTGACTATCGCCCTGGCTTCCATCCTCAAAGGCGTGATCCTGCTCAAATGGGGCTCCGAAACCCGAAAAATCGATCCGCTGTTCGGAAACACCCCGATCCAGTTCCTGGGGGCCACTCTGACCCCGCAGGTACTCGTGATCATCGTCTTCCTGATCGCCGTCACCGCCGGCCTCTCCTGGTTTCTAAACTATACCCTCTTCGGCAAGGCCCTGCGGGCCTCGGCCGTCAATCCCACGGGCGCCAGACTCATGGGCATCGACATCAGCCGCTTCCGGCTTTTCTGCTTCGGTCTGGCCGGCGGTCTGGGGGCCCTCACCGGTATCGTTACGGCCCCGGTCACCTTCACGGGTTATGAAATCGGGCTGTTGAACGGCCTCAAGGGGCTGGTGGCCGCCATTGTAGGCGGGTGGACGATCATCGGCACGGTCCTGGCGGCCCTGGTCCTGGGACTGCTGGAAGGCTTCTGCGCCGGCTTCATCTCGGCCAGTTTGAAAGACGTCTTTTCCCTGCTGGTCATGGTGATTTTTCTGGTCCTCAGCACCTACCGGCTGAGCTGGCGGAGGAAGTCCCTGTGAAATCCGCCCGGCTTTTCCCGCTGCCCTTCGTGATCTTCGGCCTGGCCGTGTTCCTGCTGCCCCTGGCTGTTTCCGGATCTTACGTCATCGGGGTCATGTGTTTCGTCGCCCTGTATGGGGCGCTGGCCCTGGGGAAAGGGGTACTGCTGGAACAGGCCGGCATCTTTTCCCTGGCCCATCCCACCTGGTTCGGCCTCGGCGCCTACGTAACCGGCATCGCGGCCGTGAAGGGGCTCCCGCCCCTGGCGGCTATTTTGCTGGCCGCGCTCTTTGTGGCCCTGGTGGCCCTGGCCCTGGGAGGACCGCTGCTCCGGCTCAAGGGGTATTATCTGGCCTGCGCCACCTTCTCGCTCATGCTGATCATCGAAATCGTCATCGCCAATCTGGGATCGCTCACCGGAGGCCATGACGGCCTCATGGGCATTCCGGCGCTCTCCGTCGGCGGTCTGGTTCTGGAAGGGGACCGCTCCTTCTACTATCTTTCCTGGGGCCTCTGCCTGGTCACCTTCTGGTTCCTCAACAACCTGATGCATTCCCGCATGGGCCGAGCCATCATCGCCTTCAATGACAGTGAAACGGCCAGCCGCTGCCTGGGGATCCCTGTTGCGGCCTACAAACTCCGCCTCTTCATCATCACCGCCATCCTGGCCAGCCTGGCCGGCAGCCTCTTCTGTTTCTGGATCCGCTACATCATGCCCGCCCTCTTCGGCTTTCCCCTGCTGGTGGAGCTGATCACCATGATCATCATCGGCGGCGGCAAGACCCTGTACGGGCCTTTGCTCGGGAGTCTGGTCGTCATGTGGCTGCGGGAACTGATCCACACCTACCTGGGCAAGGTGCTGCCGGTCATGACCGCCGAGGTGGACGCCCTCTTCTTCGGGGTCATCATCGTGGTCATTCTCATCTTTATGCCCGGCGGACTGGCCGGGTGGCTGGAACGGTTGCTTCCTTCCCAGAGGAGGTCCCATGTCGGGAACGATCCCGCTTGAAGGCTGGCTGGCGGTCAACGGCGTGAGCCGGCATTTCGGGGGCATCATGGCCCTGAACGGGGTTTCCTTTCGTCTGGAACAGGGATCCATCACCTCGCTCATCGGCCCCAACGGTGCTGGGAAAACAACACTGATCAACGTGCTGACCGGGATCCATCCGCCCGATACGGGCCGCATCCGCTTTCAGGACCGGGAGATCGCCGGGTTGCCCCCCCACCGTCTCGCCGCTCTCGGACTGGGCCGGACCTTTCAACTGGAAGAGCTCTTCGGCAGCCTCTCCGTGCTGGAAAACGTCATGGTGGGCTGCCACGTGCGCAGCCGCTCCGGCATGGTCGCCTGCGGACTGGCCCTGCCGGGGGCCCGCCGGGAGGAAAAACAGGGGCGGGAGATCGCCCGGGCCAACCTGCGCCGGGTCGGTCTGGAAGGCCGGGGTGAAGACCCGATTGCCCGGCTGCCCCTGGGCGAGCGCAAGCTGGTCGGGGTGGCCCGGGCCCTGAGCATGAATCCCCGCTTCCTCATGCTGGACGAACCCGTGGGCGGTCTGGCGGCCCACGAAATCGACAAGCTGGTGGAGCTGATCTACCAGCTCCGGGAGGAAGGGCTGACCATTTTCATCGTGGAGCACAATATGCCTTTTGTCATGTCCCTCTCGGAAAAAGTCTTGGTCCTGGACGGAGGAACCCTGATCGCCGAAGGCCTTCCGCAGGAGATCAAGCGCAACGAGGCCGTGATCAAGGCGTATCTGGGCGAGGAGGTGGCCGTTGACTGATCCCTCGGTTCAGGCCGCCGCCTCCTCCGCGGCCACCGGGGCGACCGGAGCGGATCGCCTCCGGCTGGAAGGCGTTTCCACCTTTTACGGGGAAGCCCAGGTTCTGAAAAATATCTCTTTGACCGTAGGCGCCGGCCAGATCGTGGCCCTGCTGGGCAGCAACGGGGCCGGGAAAACCACTCTGCTCAAGACCCTCACCGGAATGCTGGCGCCCCGGTCCGGCAGGATCCTCTTCGAGGGCCGGTCCATCGCCGGACTCCCGGCCCAGGGGGTCATCCGGCAGGGGATCGCCAGCGTTCCCGAGGGGCGGGAACTTTTCGGCTCCCTGAATGTGATGGACAACCTGCTGATCGGTACCTATTCCCTGTCCGCCGGAAAACGAAAAGAGGCCCTGACCGACCGCCTGGAGATGGTCTTCTCCCTTTTCCCCATACTCCGGGAACGGGTCAGGCAGAAGGCCGAAACCATGTCCGGCGGGCAGCAGCAGATGCTGGCCATGGGCCGGGCCCTGATGGCCCTGCCCAAGCTGCTGGCCCTGGACGAGCCTTCGCTGGGCCTTTCGCCTCTGCTGGTGGCGGAGATGATGCGCGTTCTGAAGGAAATCGCCGGGCAGGGGGAGATCTCCTTGCTGCTGGTGGAACAGAACGCTCGGGCGGCCCTGAAGATCGCCGATTATGTGTATGTGCTGGAACGAGGGGAAGTGGTCCTCAGCGGCACGGCCCGGGAGGTCATGGAGAGCCCGGTCATCCAGGCGGCCTATCTGGGAGGATAAGTTTTAGGACTTTGAGTTAAAAACATTTTTCACCGCAAAGGCGCAAAGGACGCTGAGAATTTTTATTTTTTACAAAATCGAGACAACCCGATTTTGTAAAATTCCAAACGTTTGCGGCGGGCAAGTGATATATTTTTTCCATTGGCGTATTCTTCGCCAATGGAAAATGGTTGTCCTTTGCGTTCTTGGCGTCTTTGCGGTGAATAAGTCTTTTTAAGGTCACCGAAATAATTTCAATGAAGGAGGAGCATTATGAAACGCATGATCGTAGTTTTCCTGTCCCTGTTCATGGCAACGGTGATTTTCCTGCCCGGCAGCAGCACGGCCCAGCAGAAAGCCCCCTACATCCTCGGCGGTACCCTGGATTTGACCGGCCGCCAGTCCAACCTGGGCATCGGCGGCAAACGGGGCATGGACATCGCCGTGGAGACCATCAACGCCGGCGGCGGCGTCAACGGCAGACCGTTGAAAGTGATCTACTACGACACCGAGAGCGAACCGGCCAAGGCGGTCATTCACACCAAGCGGCTGGTGGAAGTGGACAAGGCCGTCCTCCTCGGGGGCTACAGCTCCTCCGGCGCCGCCATGGCCGTACTGCAGACCGTCGAATCGGCCAAAACCCCCATGATCGCCGCCACCCCCATCGACAAACTCTGGATCCCCACCAAGAAATGGGTCTTCAACGTCGTGCCCCGGCAGCGGGAGGCCTCCATTCCCGTGCTGCTGGAAAACCTGATCCAGCGGGGGGCCAAGAAGATCGCCTACCTTTACATCGACACCGCCTACGGCCAGGCCGGCAAGGAAGTCTTTGACTGGGCGGTTAAAGAACTGAAGATCACGCCGGCTGTGGTAGAAAAATACGCTCCGGGCAGCACCGACATGAGCCCCCAGATCACGCATCTGAAGGCCGCCGGGGTGGACGGACTGCTGATCACCGGCAACGTTCCGGACACGGTGGTAGTGATCAAGAACGCCCGGGACCAGGGCTTCAACCACCCCATCGTCAGCGACTATGCCATCGTGGGGCCCGAGTTCATCGACCTGGCCGGGAAATACGCGGAAGGGATCGTCAGCACCTCCCTCAAGACCCTGATCGCCCCGGACCTCCCCGCCAGCGACGTACAGAAGAAAGTGGCCATGGACCTTTACACCAAATACACCAAAGCCCACGGCGCTTTCAGCCTCTATGCCGGCCATCCCTGGGACCAGGTCTACTTGGTGGCGGAGGCCCTGAAAAAAGTGGACCCCAAACTGGACCCGGCCAAGGACCAGGACCTGATCAAGATTCGGGAGCAACTGCGGGACAATCTGGAGAAGATCAAGGGTTTCGTGGGCCAGAACGGCGTCTTCAACTATTCCCCGGAAAACCACAACGGCCTGGGCCCCAAGTGCTACGTGCCGGTGGTAATCGAGAAGGGAACCTGGAAGCTCTATAAGGGGAAATAGGCGAACATCGAAC
>JALOOY010000159.1 GCA_025454185.1 Thermodesulfobacteriota bacterium | reverse complement strand
GGCTCCTGACGGAACTGCTGGCTGCGCTGGAACAAGCCGTCCCCCGGCCGGATGATCGGGTCCCCCTTTACCTGACCGGCAACATGATCCATGACCCATTTTGGTTTTCCGCCCTGGAAGACAGCGGGGCCCGTATCGTCTGGGACGACCTCTGCAGCGGCGCCCGCACCTGCCGTCTGAAAACGCCGGACCTGGGCGACCCGCTGGCGGCCCTGGCCGAAAGGTATTTCAGCGGCTTTTTCTGCCCCACCAAATATTACGGGCCGCGGGCCCGGCAGGAAGTACTGTTCAAGGAAGTGCAGGACTCCGGGGCCCGGGGGGTAATCTTTCTGCTCTATAAATATTGCGAGCCCCACTTTTTCGACTATCCGGACCTAAAACAATTTCTGGAAGAACGGGGCCTCCCCTCCCTGCTGTTGGAGATCGAAGATCCGGCCCAGGCCCGGGAACAGATGAAGATCCGGATACAGGCCTTTGTGGAGATGTTGAGCTTGGAATAAAAGGATTACCAGAAATCCCAAAAAGCCGACAATCCGCCACAAACGTCATACTGGCGAAAGCCAGTATCCAGAAACACCTGGTAGTTGCAAATGCACCATACCCCGGCTTTCGCCGGGATGACGACTTTTTGCGAAACCATCAACAATTGCGATTAAAGGTCTCAGGTCTTTAAACAGAGATAATGGCTGATAAACCTCAAAGCGCTAAATCCTATCGTGAAATTCAATCGGTTACGGCCTACCGGCGGTTGATGAAGGGCTATTACCTGATGGCCAAGAACCCCCGCTGGTTCGGCAAAAAGGTGGCCTGGATCACCAGCGGGGGGCCGGTGGAACCCCTGTACGCCATGGGGGTGCTGCCTTTCTACCCGGAAAATTACGGGGCCATGTGCGGGGCCGCCCGCTCCTCGGTGAGTCTGTGCGAAATCGCCGAGCGGAAGGGCTATTCCCGGGACCTCTGTTCCTATGCCCGGGGAGACATCGGCAGTTCCCTGAGCGGCCAGGGCCCGCTGGGGACCCTGCCGCCACCGGACTTTCTGGTCTGCGGCAACAATATCTGCGGCACCGTGATGAAATGGTATGAAATTCAGGCCCGGCAATACGGCGTGCCGGTATTTTTCCTGGATACCCCCTTTATCCATGACCGTTTCGAAGCCCACACCGAACAGTACGTGCAGGAGCAATTGCAGGAATTCGCCGGCTTCCTGGAAAAACAGTTAAAGAAGCCCTTCTCCCTGAAAAAGCTGGAACGGGTCGGGGCCAATTCCCTGGAGGCGGTCTCCCTGTGGAAGGAGATCCTGGAGCTTTCCCGAAACCGCCCGGCCCCCTTTGCCGCTTTCGACGCCTTCATCCACATGGCCCCCATCGTTACTCTGCGGGGCACCCGCTGGGCCGTCCGCTATTACCGCAAGCTCAAAAAGGAACTGGAGGAACGGGTCCGAAAAGGACAAGGCGCCTTTGCCCGTGAAGACATCCGCCTGGTCTGGGACAACATCCCCATCTGGTACGACATCCGCCACCTGTCCCGTCTGCTGGCCGCCCAGGGCGCCGTCCTGGTGGCCGACACCTACACCTCGGCCTGGACCCTTTCGGCCCTGAACCTGGAAAGGCCCCTGGAAAGCCTGGCCCGCTCCTACGCCACCGTGCACCTGAACATGGGTCTGGAGTACAAGATCCGCAAAATGGCCCAACTGGTGACCGACTACCAGGCCGACGGCTTTATCATGCACTCCAACCGGAGCTGCAAGACCTATTCCCTGGGACAATACGACATCAAGAAAAAGGTCTCCGAGATCACCGGCAAGCCCGGGCTGATCCTTGAGGCGGATCATACCGATGCCCGCTGTTATACCCCCCAGCAGGCGGAGAACCTTATTCAGACCTTTCTGGAAATGGTTAAAAAGCATTGACAGATCCGTTAGCCGTTGCTATAGGAGGGACACCGGCCCAAAAACCGACCGCCGGTTTCTTCTTGGATACCCAATTAGAATGTTCTTGGAACACACCATAACTTCGCAGGAAGGGAGGGAAAGCGCGGACACAACGTCGTTGCCTGCCATCACAACCCCTAACGCTTAAGGAGAAAAAACATGAAGATGAAAGCCGGTTTGATCGGAATGGTAAGCTTGGTTTTAATCCTGGGTCTGGTTTTTTCAACGCAAGCCGCTCCCACCCCGGGAGTGACCGACACCGAAGTGGTCATCGGCATGTCCACTCCCCTCTCCGGTCCGGCCGCGCTCTGGGGCACTACAGCGCTGGGCGCCAAAGCCTGGGCCGATTACGTCAACGACAAGGGCGGCGTTCACGGGCGCAAGATAAAGGTCATCTTAAAGGATGACGGTTACAATCCCGCCCGGGCCATGGCCAACCTAACGGAGATGAAAGGCCAGATTTTCGCCTTCTGCGCCCTCCTGGGCACGGCCGTAGCCAACGCCACCAAGGATTTTTTCGCCGAAAACAAAATCCCCCTGATCACCGCCTATGCCAATGTCCGCATCTGGGCCAAGTATCCCAAGGACAAGCTCAAATATGTCTTCGTCAGTTATCCCGACTATGAAAACGAAGGCGAATACCTGACCAACTACGCCTTTAAGAATCTGGGGGCCAAGAAGCTGGCCGTTTTTTACCAGAACGACGATTACGGAAAAGAGGCCCTGGATGGGGTTAGGCTAGCTGTATCCAAGCTTCCGGGAAAACCTGAGATCGCTGGAGCTGTTCCCTTTGAAGTCACCGAAAGGGCACTGGCCACTCACGCCCAGAAATTGAAGGAAACCGGGGCCGACACCCTGGTGATCTATCCCACCATGAATCATGGTGCCCTGATCCTGAAAGAGATGGCCAAGATCGGCTTCAAACCCAAAGTGGTGGCCTGCTTCACTTTGGGCGACCCCATAATGTTTAACCTGGCCGGCCCCGAAGTATGGGAGGGGGTCTATCCAGCGGCCCCGGCCCACTCCGGCATCCCCGGGGAACCCGCGTCCGACAAGGCTATCGAAATCTTGAAAAAATACGATCCCAAACTGGCGGGGAAGGAATATCTGGCCCTTTTCGGGGCCATGTCCATGATGCACCTGGTCAAAGGTTTGGAAAACGCCGGAAAAAACCTGACCGTGGATGGCCTTATCAAGGGCATGGAGATGATCAAGAATTGGCAACCGGAAGGCATCGGCGCCCCGGTTACCTACGGTCCGGACCGCCGCCACGGGGTGAACGGCTCCCGCATCCTGAAAGCCGAAAAAGGAAGACACGTGCCGGTTACGGATTATAATATTTATAAACCATTGTTTTAGAGGACTTGCAGACAGGTCCTATAGGGCCTATAGGACCTGTCTTAAAAACCAAATGAATCTCTTAGAAGTAAAAGACCTTTCCATCAGCTTTGGCGGGATCATGGCCCTCAGCGGGGTAGATCTTTCCGTTCCGGAACATTCCATCCTGGGGATCATCGGCCCCAACGGGTCGGGGAAGACCACGCTCTTCAACTGCCTGACCGGAATCTATCATCCGAACCAGGGTGATATCCTCTTGGAGGGGCAAACCGTCCGGCGCCTCTCTCCGGACCGCATCGCCGCCCGGGGAATGGCCCGGACCTTTCAGAACCTGCGTTTATTTATGAACATGAGCGTCCTGGACAACATCTTAGTAGGACGGCATCTTCGTTTCCACAAAAACCCGCTGTATCCCCTGTTGCGGATCCGCAAGGAAGAAATCCGCCACCGGGAATGGGTGGAGGAGATTATCGACTTCCTGGACCTTCAGGCCTTTCGCGGCGCCCGGGTGACCGACTGCCCCTACGGCGTGCAGAAAAGAGTGGAGCTGGGCCGGGCCCTGGCCCTGGAACCCAAGCTGCTGCTCCTCGATGAGCCCATTTCCGGGTTGACCGCGGAAGAAAAGGAAGAATCAGCCTACCGGATCAATGAAATTCGCGGCCGTTTTCAAATGACCATCCTGCTGGTGGAGCATGATTTGCGGATCGCCTCCCGTTTGTCCGATTCCATGGTGGCCCTTTATTATGGAAAAAAAATGGCCGAAGGGACACCCGCTGAGGTCCAGCGCAATCCCGAAGTCATCCGGGCCTATCTGGGGGAGGACTGATGGCCTTTCTCCAGATCGCCAATATCGAGACCCTCTATTTCGACCGGATTTACGCCCTGCACGGCCTGACGCTCGAAATCAAAGAGAAAGAAATATTCGCCGTCCTCGGCCCCAACGGCGCCGGCAAGACGACCCTGCTCAAGACCATCGCCGGCCTGCTCAAGGACCAGCCCAAGAAGGGCACCATTGAATTCGACGGCCGCCGCATCCACCGGCTGCCGCCGGAAAAAGTCTCCTCCCTCGGCATCGTCTATGTGCCGGAGGACCGGGGCCTCTTCCGGGAATTGACCGTCCGGGAAAACCTGGAACTGGGCTGCTGGGGCCGCCACGACCAGGGCATCCAGGACGATCTGGAATTTGTTTACGGCCTGTTCCCCATTCTAAAGGACCGCACCCATCAGCAAGCGGAGACCCTCTCCGGAGGAGAGCAGCAGATGCTGGCCATTGCCCGGGCCATCCTGCGCCGACCGCGCCTGCTGATGCTGGATGAACCCTCCCTGGGCCTGGCCCCGCTGGTGGCCCGCACGGTCTACGACGCCCTGGTTAAAATCAGCACCCTGGGAACCACCATTCTGCTGGTCGAACAGAACGCCAAACTGGCCCTGAAGATCGCCCATTACGGCTACATCCTCGAAGCCGGCCGGATCGTGCTGAAGGGAACCGCGGAAGAGCTGAAGCGCAACGAAGACGTACAGGAATTGTATTTGGGTTTGGGCGGCCAAGCGGATTCCGCCAAAGGCTGGCGCCTGTACAAAAAACGGAGGCGCTGGTAATGGCCGCAGGAAAAAGCAGTTTTCCCGATCTTTTTTTCAACCAGGTAGCCCGCTATCAAGACCGGGTGGCCCTGCGCCACAAGGATTACGGCATCTGGAAACGGATCTCCTGGAAAGAATACGGGGAAATGGTTCGTGTCGTGGCCGCCGGGCTGATTTCCCTGGGGGTCCAGCGGGGAGACAAGGTTTCCATTCTAGGCGAAAACCGCCCGGAATGGCTTTTCTGCGACCTGGGAAATATGAGTGTCGGGGGGGTCTCGGTCGGGGTCTATCCGACTTCCGCCCCCGATCAGGTAGCCTATGTGGTAGGCCACTCGGAGTCCCAGGTCCTGTTTATCGAAAACGAAGAGCAGGTCGACAAGGTCCTGCAAATTCTTCCGGAACTGCAGGTGAAGCAAGTCGTGGTGTGGGACCCTAAAGGCCTCTGGGGGTTTTCCCAGGAACGGATTATCTTCTTTGACGAGTTTCTCAAAAGGGCCAAG
>JALOOY010000158.1 GCA_025454185.1 Thermodesulfobacteriota bacterium | reverse complement strand
CTCATGATTTCGCGCTAAATTTATGCCGGTTTAATTGTGAGGAGACCTTAATAACTAATCGGGAATTCGAAAAATGGATAGAAAAGACAATTGGCCGGGAATAGAAGCTGTCCTGCGCCCCTATCTGCTGCACACCACCCCTCCTGTAACCATCGATACCCTCTGCGAACTGTCCGGCGCCCCGGTGCTGCCGGTATTGAATGTCATGGAAAACCTGAGGCGGAAGGGCCTGGTAACCAAAAAAAAGGGACTGCCCCGCGGGGTCTATTTCCCCAACCCGGCCCGGCTGAAACCGCCGGAGTCTTCCGGGGAGCTCGATGAGCCGACCCGGAAGGCCCTGCACCGCATCATCGACTACTATAACCGGACCATGGCGGAAGGTGAAGCGAAAATTCTGGTTTTAGCCGAATTGTACCGGAAGCTCGGCGAACCCGCAGCAGGCGACGGAGTCCTGAAACAGGCCGCCGGGATCCTCCGCCGGACCGGGCGCAGCGATCAGGCCCAGGAGTATTACGACCTGCTCCTGAAAAAATTCCGGGAGACCCGGATAACCGCAGCCACCGTCGGGGATTTTTTGGACAGCGCCCTGGGGAAAATCGCCGCCGCCAAACACCTGCTGCCCATTCCGGAACAGGTGGCCCTGCTCACGCGGGCCGAACGGGCGGCCCAGCGTTTTCAACGCTGGGATGTCCTGCCCAAAATCAAACTGGCCCTGGGCAACGAGCTGCAGGCCGCCGGTCAGGATAAAAAGGCCTTCCGTTACATGGGTGATTTCTGGCGTCTGGCCGAAAGGGTCGGCGATCCCCGCATGCTGAAAATGGCCACCCTGATGATGGGGGAGTTCCTCCACTGGAAAGGGAAATTCGCGGAGGTGGTCCGCCGCTACGAAGAGGTGTTGGAGGACCTGGAGGAGTTCGGTGACGACGAGGCTACCCTCCGGGCCATCGCCCGGGTGGGGTTGTGCTACGTGCGCTGCGGGCGTATCGCCCGGGGCATGGGTATGATCGACGGTGTCCGGGCCAAGGCCGAACTGCTCCCATTGCCGCAGATCGCTATTTTTTCCGACCTCATGGCCCTGATCGCCCTTTTCGAGCTCCGCAAGATCGCCGAAGCCGAAGTGGTCTTGAACCGTCTGTCCGCCCTCCCGGAGGAGCAGTTGGGCCATTATATTCTCTGGCCCGTGGAGGCCTGCCAGGGCTATATTCGCTGCATGGGCGGAGACTATGACGGGGCCTTCGCGCATCTGCAGCGGGCGGTGGAGCATTCCCGCTACGTGGGCTGGCTCCATCAGAACGGCGCCTGGAACTTCGAGCTGCTGGATATGCTCGAGGCCCGGGGCCTGGTCCACCCCGAATGGAATTACCGCATGGAGATCCAGCGGATGCTGCGCTGGGACGACATCTACATGAGGGGCGTGTCTTACCGCTACCGGGCCCTGCGCCTTTTGGAAAAGCAGCAGCCTTTGAACCGGGTCCTGGCCGACCTCAAAAAAAGTGAGAAATATCTCGAGGAATCCGGGGCGGAGATCGAACTGGCCCGCACCCGCATCGCCCTGGGCAATCTTACGCTCAAGAAGGGCGAATTGAAGGCGGCCCACGCCTACCTGGGAAAGGCCTGGCGCTTCTTTTCCAACGTGGACCAGAACCTGTTTCCGAAAGACCTCCTGGCCATTCTGCCCCAGGAGCAGAAAATGGAGGTGCTGATCGACCGGATCGTGGAAATCAACGAATCACTGGGTACCCTGCAGGACCTGTCCTCTTTCCTGGAAAGGGCCATTAACCTGGCCCTGGACCTGACCATGGCCAGGCGCGGCGCGTTTTTTACCCCGGGGGCCGATGGAAAGCTCGCGCTGACCGCCAGTCGAAATCTGGACCCCGCCATCCTCCGGCAGGAGCAGGTTAGCCGTCTCCTGGAAGTCGTCCAGGAAACGGCGCGGTTGGGTCGTGAGGTGGTGCTGCCGGGGCTTAGTCCGGATGTCCGCCTTTCCGAGACCGCGCTGCTGGAGGCGGGCATTCACTCCCTGATCTGCCGCCCGGTCCGACTGGCCGAGCAGATCCACGGGTACCTCTACCTCGATAACCGCCTGGGCCGCAAACCCTTTCCGGCCGACAACCTGCCCCTGGTCCGGCTTATCGGCAACCAGATCGCCGTAGGCCTGACCAACATCCGCATCTACGACGAAATCAAAGTCCGGCGGGACCGGTTGGAGGACGAGACCATTTTCTATCGGCGCGAACTGGGCCTGGCCAACCCGGCCGAAACCCTCATCGGCCGGTCGGAAAAACTAAAAAGGATCATGGAACAGATTCGCCAGGTGGCCCCTGCGGACAGCTCGGTATTGATCCTGGGGGAAACCGGTGTGGGCAAGGAATTGGTCGCCAAGGCCATCCATAACTGGAGCCAACGGAAAGACGGCCCGTTCATTCCGGTCAACCTGGTGGCCCTGCCGCCGGACCTGGTGGCCAGTGAGCTCTTCGGCCATGAAAAGGGGGCCTTCACCGGGGCCGTGGGTCGGCACAAGGGGCGTTTCGAACTGGCGGACCGGGGCACCATTTTTCTGGATGAAATCGGGGACCTCTCCCCCCAGGTCCAGGTCAAGCTGCTGCGGGTTCTCCAGGAGGGCTCCTTCGAAAGGCTGGGGAGCGGCCGGCCGGTCCTTTCCGATTTCCGGGTGGTGGCTGCCACCAACCAGGACCTGCAGCGGCTGGTCAGGGAGGGCCGTTTTCGGGAAGACCTTTATTACCGCTTGAACGTCTTTCCCATCCAGGTTCCCCCCCTGCGGGAACGCCGGGAAGACGTACCGTTGCTGGCCCAATATTTTCTGGAACAGTGCTGTCAGCAGACGGGGAAGCAGATCAAACGGATCCCCGGGGAAGAATTGAAAAAACTCCTGGAATACCCCTGGCCGGGAAACGTCCGCGAACTCAAGCATTTCATCGAGCGGGCGGTCATTCTGGCCGAAGGTCCGCACCTCGCTTTTTCAGGGTTGCATCCGCTACCCCTCAACAGGGAGTGCAGCGAACCGGCCGGCTGGCAGCCCCTGGCCGACGTGGAGCGGGAATATCTGGAAAAAGTCCTGCAGGCCACCCGCTGGAAGGTCAGCGGCCGGAACGGGGCCGCCGCCATCCTGGGTTTGAAGCCCACCACCCTCTTTTTCCGGATGAAGAAGCTGGGTTTGCAGAAATAAGAATTGCTGAACTTGCAAAAAGTCCTCAAGGGGGTCATTGCCAAGAGTGAAGCGACGAAGCAATCCCCAGGAATCAGATAGTCAGGCTGGAGGATTGCTTCGCTCCGCTCGCAATGACGACTTATTGCGAGATTATCGGAATTGATTGTTGCAGTTTAACCCTTTTCCCGCAGTTCCCTTTTGAGCAGTTTGCCCGCCGGACTCTTGGGCAGCTCCCGCACGGTGACATATTCCTTAGGAACTTTAAAGGGAGACAGGCGGGTTTTTAAAAACGACTTCAATTCCTCCGGGGCGACCGTCTTACCATTCCGGGGCACGATGAAGGCCACTACACGTTCCCCCCATTCCGGATCCGGCCGTCCGACGACGGCGCACTCCTCCACTTGGGGATGCTGATAGAGCGCTTCCTCCACCTCCCGGGGATAGACGTTTTCCCCGCCGGTGATGATCAGGTCCTTGAGGCGGTCCACGATGAACAGATAGCCGTCGTCGTCGAATACGCCGATGTCTCCGGAGCGCAGCCACTCGCCCTCCCAGAAGGCGGCGGCCGTGGCTTCCGGATTGTTCAGGTAGCCCTTCATGACGTTGCGCCCCCGGACGCAGATCTCCCCTTGCTGACCGGTCTTCAGGATTTTACCGCTGGTATCCCGAATTTGGACTTCCACGCCGGGGACCACGGTGCCCACCGATCCCACGCGATGCCGCTCCGGATAATAGTGGTTGTAGGTCACCGGCATGCCTTCGGTCATGCCGTAGGACTCGGCGATGGTGATGCCGGTTCGCTCTTTCCACTGTTTGACGATCTCCCGGGCCATGGAGGCCGCAGCGGAAAAACAGTAGCGGAGCCGGCCCAGCCTTTGTTCCAGGTCCGGCAGGCCCAGCAGACGGATATAAACCGTAGGCACCGCGTAGAACTTGGTGACCCGACCGGCGGCGACAGCCTCCAGGATACGGTCCAGGTCGAAGCCGGGGAGAATCTCCAGACAGCCGCAGCTCAGGATGGTGCCGTTCATGATGTGGATCTGGCCGAAGACGTGATTGAAGGGCATGAAGCACAGGGCCCGGTCGTGCTCGGTGGACCGCTCGTATTGGGCGGTAGAATGGGCGGAAAAATTGATCCCCTCATGGGTGAGCATGACGCCCTTGGGTGTGCCGGTGGTACCGCCGGTGTAAAGGACGGCCGCCGTGTCGGCCCGGTCCCGGTCCAGGGCCCGGAAGGTGGCGGATCCGGCGGCCAGCAGACCGGCCAGGTTCAGATCACCGCCGGGACAGATCAGTTTTTCGATACCGCAGGAGGCCTGCAGCGTTTCCAGAGCGGTTCGTTTGTTTTCGGCCGCGAAGACGAAACGGGGTCTGGCGTGATGCAGGAGGAGGCCCAGTTCACCGCCGGACAGCAAAGCCGAAAGGGTAACGGCCACGGCCCCGGTCTTGAGGACGCCGAAGTAAAAGGTGATCCAGTCCGCGGAATTGGGGGCGCAGAGGGCCACGTGCTCGCCGGGCTGGAGGCCCAGGCCGGTCAGGGCCGTAGCCACCCGGTTGGCCTGTTCGTTCAATTGGCCGTAGGTGATTTCCAGGCCCCCGTCCCGCAGGGCCGGGCGCTCCGGGAAATAAAAGGCGGCGGCTTCCAGGTTTTTAGCAAGATTCATACAAGACCTTTTTGATAACGCGTTTTAGTTTTTAAACAGATCGCGCCAAGGGCATTATGCCGGTTCGGCAGCGTAAGCCACTCTCCAAAGGCACAGCCGGGGGCGGCTGTGCTACATTATTCGATGTTCAACGTTCAACGTTCGATGTTCAGCGTTCGTCTTTTTTTCCGGCGGCCCCTTCCAGGCCCTTAAGCAGGTTTTCATTTTCTCCGGGGATGACCATCTCAAACAGGGAATCCACCGTCGTGTAATCGTAGTAGCCGAGCCGGCCCAGCGGACGGATTTTCAGGATATCGATCCGGCCGTCCGGTTTGATTACCGCGTCGTGGATGTGGACCAGCACCACCCGGCCGATGACTACATCCACCGTACCCATCAGCCCCCGGCCCGGAAGGCGCAGGGTCTGGTGGTAGCGGCATTCGAACTGGACCGGGGATTCGGCCACCCGAGGCGGTTTTACCTTGAGGGCCGGGACCTTGGTCAGGCCGGCCAGTTCGAATTCGTCCACTTCCGGGGGCACTTCGGCAGCGGAGCGG
>JALOOY010000157.1 GCA_025454185.1 Thermodesulfobacteriota bacterium | reverse complement strand
GCGCGACGATCTGCTCAAACTCTTTCAATCCAAGCTCAACGAGGCCATGCGTTTTTACCTGGAGACCTGCTCCCGGTGCGGCATCTGCACCGAGGCCTGTCACGCCTATCAGTCCATGGGCCAGGTCCGCTACATTTCGGCCTACCGCCATGAAATCGTACGGCGGATCTATAAGAAATATTTCAAGGGCCAGGGGAAGGCCCTGCCGGCCTGGGGCGAGAGCAAAGAGCTGACCGAAATGGCCCTCCAGGAGTTGTCGGAGGCGGCCTATTCCTGTACCGGCTGCCGGCGCTGCATGGTCTACTGCCCCCACGGCATCGATACCCAGATGCTGATGTCGATCGCCAAACTGCTGCTGGTCGGGTCGGGGACCGAGCCGGAAATCCTGTCCATGCTGGCCGACACTTCGATTGAAAAGGGAAAATCGCTGGAGTTCTTCAAAGAGGGCTTCCTGACCGGCATCAAGAATCTGGAGGCCCAGGTCGTGGAGAAATGGAAGGTGGAAGCGGGACAGACCCCCATCCCGGTGGACGTGGAAGGGGCCGACCTGCTCTATGTGGCCCTGGCCGGCGCCCATTCCATCGTCCCGGCGGCGATCGTGTTCAATGCCGCCGGAGAGAACTGGACCTTGAGTTTTTTTGAGGCCGTGAACTTCGGGGCCTTCGTGGGCGACCCCACCCGGACCAAATTGATTCTGGAACGGATTATCAACGAGGCCAGGCGCTTGAAGGTCAAGGAGGTCGCCATATGCGAATGCGGCACCGCTTTCCGGGTCATGAAGCAGCAGTCCGGCAAGCAGCCCTTCAAGGTCAGCTCCATTACCGAGATCCAGGCCCGTTACCTGCGGGAGGGACGGATCAAGGTGGACCCGAACAAATTTTCACAGCGCATCACCTATCACGACCCCTGCCAGATGGCCCGCAACGGCGGGGTGATCGATGACCCGCGCTACATCATCAGCCGGTTGACCAATAATTTCGTCGATATGACCGACGATGTGCGCTACAACTGGTGCTGCGGCGGAGGCGGCGGCCTGGTGGCCCTGGGAGAGGACACCCTGGACTTCCGCATGAAATCCGTCACGGTCAAGGTGGACCAGGTCAAGAAAACCGGGGCCCGGATCCTGGCCACGGCCTGCGAAAATTGCCATACCCAGCTCAGTGATTTGAACCAGCATTACCAAATGGGGGTGGATGTGAAATTCCTCTCCTCCATGGTGGCCGACGCCCTGGTCCGATGAAAAAGGAGGCCACTCGGCGGGGTAACCATAACAGGACAAAACAACAACGAGAAGAAAGAAAGGAGAAAAAGAAATGAAAAAGTTGCTGCAAGTCATGTTTTTGTTAGGACTGGCGGCGGTCTGGGCCTCGCCGGCCCTGGCCACCAACGGGGACAACCTGATCGGTGTAGGCCCTGTGTCCCGGGCCATGGGCGGGGTGGGCATCGCCGCGCCGCAGGACGCCATCAGCGCCGTGTTTTCCAACCCGGCGGCCATGTGCTTCGGGCCCTACTGTCCCGCCTCGGAGTTCAACTTTGCCGGCACCCTCTTTACGCCGAAGGTGGACGCCAAGGTGCAACTCGGAGGGCAGACCATTCAAGCGGACAGCAAGGAGAACGTCTACGCCATCCCGGCCATCGGCCTCTCCACCCCGATTACCAAGAGCATGCCCCTCTGGCGCTTCGGACTGGCGGCCTACGGGGTTTCCGGTCTGGGGGTGGACTACCGCAATAGCTCCATCGACCAGCCCCGCTACGCCAACTTCGGCGGCTTCCCGCTGGTGGCCGGCGAATACACTTCCCTGCAGATCATGAAATTCGCCCCGGCCGTCGCTTTCGAGCCCAATCCCCGTTTTTCGGTCGGTTTAGCCGCTCATGTCAATTATGCCATGCTGGATTTGGGCAGCGGCACCTCCACCAACTACGCTTTCGGGGCTCAGTTGGGTGTCTTGTACAAACCCCTGGACCAGTTGTCCATCGGGGCCACCTACGTCACCCCCCAGAAAAGCACCTTTGACAATGTCAAGGATTTCAACGGCGACGGCCGCTACGACTCCCTCGACCTGGAAGCGCCCCAGCAGTTCGGTCTGGGCGTGGCCTACGACATCCTGCCCAACAAGCTGCTGGTGGAGATCGACGGCAAGTGGCTCAACTGGGCCAATGCGGCCGGGTACAAGGACTTCGACTGGGAAGACCAGTGGGTCTTCGGCATAGGCGCCCAATACCGGCCCATGGATAAACTGATCCTGCGGGCCGGCTACAACTATGCCAACAATCCCGTAAAATCCCACAACGGCTGGAACGGCCAGGCCCCCAAGTCGGTCCAGGGTAAGATGATGCCCACCTATTACTATGAAACCTTCCGGACCATCGGCTTCCCGGCGGTTACCAAGAGCCACATCACCCTGGGTGTGGGTTACGAATTTACTCCCAAGTTCTCCGTCAACCTCGGCTACACCTACGGCTTTGGAGAAACCATCACCGGCACCGGCACGGCCCTGAACGGCCAGCCGGTCAAACTGGAATCCAACCTCACGGAAATGAGCTACGAGCTGGGTTTGACCTGGCGGTTCTAAGCGCGCCCCCTTCGGAATTTCGGAGGACGCGTCCGGTTCACCCACCCCCCAACCCCCGGAGCCGGTCCCGCCGAAGGACGGGATCAAGGGAGGGGGAGTTTGTTCATTTGGCCTCTATTTTTGCGTCAAGCGCGCAGCGCCCATAAAAAAATCCCCCCCGCTTCTTTTTGGGGGGGATTTTTTTATCGGATATAGGCCTCTGTCACATAGCGCCGCATCATCCGGTGCGTATTGAAGTAATAGGCGTTCTGGCCGATGGCGTTGCCCATCATGTAGACCCAGATGCTGCGGGCGTCATAGTAAGTGGGGATGATTTCCTTCTCCAGCTTTTCGTAGAGGTCGTCCGCGTCCCGCGTATCGTGGTTTTCTTCCAGGCGGGTTTCCAGCGGGGGCGGACCGATGGACCAGCCCGTGTCGCCCTCGATGTAGCCCTCGATCCACCAGCCGTCCAGGACGCTGAAATTCATCACCCCGTTATGGGCCGCCTTCATGCCGCTGGTGCCCGAGGCCTCCCGGGGCCTTTGCGGAGTATTCAGCCAGACGTCTACCCCGGAAACCATCTTCAGGGCGATGTCCATGTCATAATTGCTCAAAAACACGATTTTGATCCGGTCGGCCAGTTGCTGCTTATAGGAAAAGATCTTTTCGATCAGGGCCTTGCCCGGCGTGTCCTGGGGATGGGCCTTGCCGGCATAGATGATCTGGAGTTTGCCGGTCCCGATTTGTTTCAACCGCTCCAGGTCGCTGAAGAGCAGGTCCGCCCGCTTGTAGGCGGTGGCCCGGCGGGCAAAGCCCAGGGTCAGCGTATTCAGATCCATCTCTACGCCGGTCTGGCGCCGGACATAATCCAGTAGCAGGCCCTTGGCCTCCTGATGGGCCGCCCAGATTTCGTTGTCGGGAATGCGTCCCACCCGCACGAAAAGCTCGGGCTCGTTGGCCCAGACCGGCAGGTACTTGTCGTAGAGCCGTTTAAAGCTGTCGCCGGTCCAGGTATAGGAATGAACCCCGTTGGTGATGGCGTTGATCTTGTACCCCGGGAACATGGTGCGCGAGACCTCGCCGTGCTTCTTGGCCACGCCGTTGACGAATTCCGTCAGGTTCAAGGCCAGGACGGTCATGTTCAAGGCTTCCGGCCCGGCCAGGCCTTTCAGGATGTCCAGGGGGATCAGGTCCCCCAGCACCCGCTGCACCAGATCGTAGGGAAAGCGGTCATGGCCGGCCTGAACCGGCGTATGGGTGGTGAAGACACATAAATCCTTGACGCTGTTCACGTCCCAGATCAGTTTCTCGTCCCAGACGTCTTCGATGGGCCGCTTGAACTTGTTCAGCAGTTCCAGGGTCAGCAGACTGGCATGGCCCTCGTTGAGATGATATTTCTTGATTTCAAAGCCCAGGGCCTTGAGCATGCGGGCGCCCGCCAGCCCCAGGACGATCTCCTGCTTCAACCGATAGACTTCGTCTCCCCCGTAAAGCTGGGCCGTGATCTCCCGGTCCTCCGGGGCGTTGGCTTCCAGGGCGGTATCCAGAAAAAATACCGGGACCCGGCCTCCGGTCAAGCTCTGCACCATGTACATCCAGGCCTGGACCAGGACCGGCCGGCCTTCGATCTCCACAGTGACCCGGTGACTGAGGCGGGTCATGTAGGTGGCGGGATCCCATTCGTAGGGGTGTTCGATCTGGCGCCCCTTTGCATCCAGCTCCTGGCGGAAGTAGCCCTTGCGGGTAAGCAGCGTCACCGCCACCATGGGCAGGGCCAGGTCCGCGCCGGACTTGATCGTGTCCCCGGCCAGGACCCCCAGCCCGCCGCTGTAGGTGGGGATGCTGCTGTTGATCCCGATCTCCATGGTAAAGTAGGCGATCAGGGGTTCTTTGGTCAGTTCATGCAATAAGTTCTGTTCGGCGTCCATTCATCCCTCCTGCCAATCGCTCGCTATCTTGACTTGCTTAGCGGAAAAAGCTAAAAAGTAGCACTGTAGCGTATTCCTTGGCGAGGGGCAACACCCTTGTCAGCATGAACAAGGAATGATTAACAAATAATCATTTATTTTAAATACTTGGATAGTTCATCGGACGGCCTCCCGCCGCCCGAACCAATCCGGGAAGGCCAGAACCCTTGTTTAAAAAAATTATTCTAGTCCTCATGGCCCTTCCCTTTCTTTATCTGGGTTCCTATTTTTTTTATCCTTCGGTGGCTGTCCTGAAAAAGGAAAACCCTCACAGGACTTCCTTCATGGAATACCGACAACAGGAATGGCAGCGGGAGGGAAAAAACATCCCCATCCGACAGCAGTGGGTGCCCCTGTCCCGGATCTCCCCCTTTCTGATCAAGGCCGTTACCATCGCCGAGGACGATAAATTCTATCAGCATGAAGGGTTCGACTTCGAGGCCATGCAACAGGCCCTGGAAAAGGACATCAAGGCCGGTAAGTTTAAGGCCGGCGGCAGCACCATCAGCCAGCAGTTGGCCAAGAACCTTTACTTGACGCCTTCCAAGAATCCGGTCCGCAAGGTGAAGGAGGCCGTCCTGACCTGGCGGCTGGAGTGGGTTTTGTCCAAGAAAAGGATCATGGAGCTGTATCTGAACGTGGTGGAGTGGGGCGAGGGCATCTTCGGGGCCGAGATGGCGGCCCGGACCTGGTACGGCAAGGCGGCGGCGGCGCTGGGGCCGGAAGAGGCGGCCCGGCTGGCGGTCGTGCTGCCCAATCCCAGGAAATACAACCCCCGGAGCAGTTCGAAATATGTGGCCAACCGTTCCCGGATCGTTTACAACATCATGGTCCGCCGGGGCATCGTCATCCCGGTCTATGAGGAGATCATGACGCCGGC
>JALOOY010000567.1 GCA_025454185.1 Thermodesulfobacteriota bacterium | reverse complement strand
CAGGCCCTGGGGGAAATCGCCGAACGGCTCCAGAGGATCATCGCCCAATACGGCCCCCGGTCCTTGGCCTACATGGGCGGCGGCGGTCAGGGCTGCCATTTCGAGGCGGCCTTCGGCCTGCGCCTGCTACGGGGCCTCGGCTCCCAGTATCATTACAGCCCCCTGGCCCAGGAATTCTCCGGTGGCCGATACGGATCTCCTGCTGGTTCTGGGCTGGAACGGCATGCAGAGCCACCAGATCCCCCAGGCCCCGCGGCACCTGCAGCGGATCGCCAAGGATCCGGACAAGCTCCTGATCGTGGTCGATCCCCGCCGCTCCGAAACGGCCAAGATCGCCGACCGGCACCTGCCCATCCGCCCGGGAACGGACGCCCTGCTCCTGCGGGCCATGATCGCCATCATCCTCCAGAACGGCTGGGAAAATAAGGCCTATATCGCGGAGCACACTTCCGGCTTCGAACAGGTGCAGCCTTTGTTCCTGGAATTCGACACCCGGGAGGCCGTCCGCACCTGTCAGCTCGACTACGATGACGTCCGGGAGATCAGCCGTCTCTTCGCCACCCGGCGGTCCTCCCTGCGCTATGACCTCGGCCTCTTCATGAACCGCCACAGCGCCGCCTCCTCCTACCTGGCTGCCATCCTGCAGGCCGTCTGCGGCCGGATCTGCGTTTCCGGGGGGATGATTTTCCCCGGGCACCTGATGCCGACGGGGTCCCACTCGGATGAACGTAAACCCAAGACCTGGCGCACGGCGGCCACGAATTTCTTCCCGGTGGCCGGGGCCTTCCCGCCCAACGCCCTGCCGGAGGAAATCCTGTCCGATCACCCCGAACGGATCCGGGCGGTATTCGTTTCGGCCTCCAATCCCCTGCGCTCCTATGCCGACACCACGGCCTACGAAGAGGCCTTCAAACGCCTGGATCTGCTGGTGACCTCCGAGCTGGCCCTAACGGAAACAGCCGTTTTGTCCCACTATATCCTTCCCGCCCGCTCCGGGTACGAATCCTGGGACGGGACCTTTTTCGCCCTCACCTATCCCGGCATCTTCTTCCAAATGCGCCGGCCCATCATCGAACCGGCCGGCGAGCCCCTGGAGGCCGGCGAGATCTTTCTGCGCCTGGCCGATCGGATGGGCCTGATCCCGCCCATCCCCGACAGCCTGTACGAGGCGGCGGAGAAAAGCCGCCCCGCCTTTGGTCTGGCCCTGATGGAGTACGCCCAAAAGGAGCCGGCGGCCTTGAAGGTCATGCCCTTCATCCTGGGCAAGACCCTGGGCAAGACCCTGGGCTCGGTCCACCTGGCCGCCCTCTGGGGGCTGCTGCAGACCGCGCCTCCGGCCTTTCACGAAAACGCGGCTCGGGCGGGGTTCACCCCCGGAATGGGCCTGGGCGAGGAGCTTTTCCAGAAGATCCTGGACCACCCGCAAGGCTTCTGGATCGGGCAGGTGGATCCGAAGCGCAACTTCGAGGAGCTGAAGACCGCCGACGGCCGCATCGACCTCTTCATCCCCGAACTGATCGACCCGGTCAGAGAAATCGGACCCGAAATGGAAGAGGTCGCGCTGCAGCCCGATCCCGCCTTTCCCCTGATCCTCATGGCCGGCCGCCATACTGCCATGAAAGCTGACGGACAGCCAGACGGTCCGGGTTTCTACGGAGGCGGGTTCGGTCGACGTAGAACTGGAGGTTACCGATACGGCCCGACCGGGCCACGTGGCTATTCCTCACGGGTTCGGGCTGGTCTTTGGCGGGCAGGTGTATGGGGTGAACGTGAACCGCCTGACCAAAAACACCAACCGGGATTTTCTGGGAACGCCCATGCACCGCTATGTTCCCTGCCGGGTAGAAGCCCTTTGATTGCCCAGGAGGAAAACATGTCCAAACTTCTTGAATCCACGATGATCAACGGCCTGAAACTGGCAAACCGCTTCGTTCGTTCGGCCACCTATGAAGGCCTGGCCGGAGGCGACGGCTCGGTGACCCCGGCCCTGATCGGCCTGATGGTCCGTTTGGCCCGCGGAGGGGTGGGGCTGATCATTTCCAGCCACAGCTACATAACACCGGAAGGCCAGGCCGGCCCCCGCCAATTGGGGGTTTACGCCGATGTCCTGGTCCCCGGGCTCCGGGACCTGACCCAGGCCGTTCATGAGGCGGGCGGCAAAATCGTCATGCAACTGGCCCATTCCGGCGGGTTTGCCAATCCCAAGCTGATCGGGCAACCGGCGCTGGCCCCCTCGGCGTTGGAAGGGTTTTATAAAACCCCACCCCGGGAAATGACGGCCGAAGATATCCGGAAAATGGTGGAGGCCTTTGGCCTGGCAGCCCTGAGGGCCAAGGAAGCGGGGTTCGACGGCGTACAGATCCATGCCGCCCACGGCTATTTGTTGAGCCAATTCGTCTCCCCCCTTTTGAACCAGCGTCGCGATGAATATGGGGGAAGCGGAGAGAACAGGTACAGGGCTTTGGGGCAGGCAGCAAAAAAAATACGCGCCGCCGTAGGCCCTGATTTTCCGGTCCTGATCAAGCTCAACTCCCAGGATTTCCTGGAAGGCGGTCTAACCCTGGCGGATGCCCTGCACCTCGGGGTCCG
Source organism: Thermodesulfobacteriota bacterium (assembly GCA_025454185.1). Classification (GTDB taxonomy): domain Bacteria; phylum Desulfobacterota; class RBG-13-43-22; order RBG-13-43-22; family RBG-13-43-22; genus JACRCK01. The sequence continues at coordinate 2,045 of JALOOY010000567.1, read as the reverse complement.
GCTCCGGGAAGACGGCCTCGACGCCATCGAACTGAGCGGCGGAATCTTGATATCGAAAAATTTGAGTCCCTCCCGGAAAGAGGCTTATTTCGCCGAAGAAGCCGCGGCCTTTAAAAAGAAAGTGGGCCTCCCCCTTCTGTTGGTGGGCGGGATCCGGTCTTTGGCCGTGGCGGAAAGGATCATCGATCAGGGGGCCGCGGACTATATATCGCTGAGCCGTCCTTTCATCCGCGAGCCGGAGTTGATCCAACGCTGGCGGTCCGGAGACCTGCGCCCGGCCTCATGCCTGTCCGACAACCAATGCTTTCGCACCATCATGTCAGACGAAGGGCTTTACTGCGCGGTGGAGAGAAAAGAAAAAGAGCGCGGATGAAACAGAATACAGACGAACGTCCAACGTCGAACTTGAAAACGTAACGCACTGTCTCGCCCGCCGACCGGGTTATCCGGGGAATTAAACGTGCAGCTCGATAACATCCTTGTCCGCCAGCAGGTAATCCCGCGAGACCTTCTGACCGGGATAGGTGTTCTTCCCCCAAATGCGGGCGAAGGTCAGCTTTTGAATGAAGTCCCGGTGGACCGCGCCGGCCAGGTCCAATAGCGTGCTGCCCTTTTTGAACAGGAAGGGGGTCTTCAGGTCCGCCTCCCGACCCGGGATTTTCGTATAAACCCGGACCAGCCCCAAGGCGTCAAACGAGCCCTTTCGGAGATCATCCAGGTTCATTTGTTCTTCCGCTGAAACGCCGAAAACCGGAAAGGGCTTGGCCAGCATCTCCCGGAACAGTTCCAGCGTGTCCATGCCGTCCGGCAGATCGAGCTTGTTGGCCGCAATGACCAGCGGCTGCTCCTTCCAGCCGGCTGGCCTGGGATCCGGCGGGGCGGCGCCCTGCCAGCCCAGATGGAAACCCGCCAGGTTCCGCCGCATCTCCTCCATCTGGGCCAAGGGGTCCTGCCCCAGGTCCAGCACCAGCAGCCAGAGGTCGGCCTGCCGCAGGATCTCCGGGAACCAGGGCTCGCAATATTCCGTCGAAACCGGCGGCAGGTCGATGAGCTGAATGCGGATGTCCTCGAAGGCCATCATGCCCGGCAGCGGAAACCGGGTGGTGAAGGGATAGGGCGCCACCTCGGGCCCGGCTTTGGTCAGGGCCTTGAGCAGCGCCGATTTTCCGGCGTTGGCCGGCCCCACCAGGGCTGCCTGGCCGGCCCCTTCCCGCTCCACCCGGACGAAACCGCCGCCCGACCTGCCCTGGCCTTTGCCCTGCCGTTGTTCTTCCCGCAGCCCGGCCAGTCGCCGTTTGTAATCCCCCCTCAGCCGCTCCGTCCCCTTGTGTTTGGGAATAATGGTCAACAGCTCTTCGATGACAGCGATCTTTTCCTTTCTTGACACTGCTTCGGCCGATTCACTATATATTACTAACCCCAAGTGTAAAAAATAAAAATAGCCTGCTGTCGCCAACTAAAACTGTTCATGTCCGAAATTCGCCCTTTACCTGGACTACAGGATGAAATATTCGATACTACTTCCCGGGATTACGCCGCTCTGGCCGATCTCCTGCCGGCCGACCGCCCCCCCGTGGGGTATTTCTGCTCCCTGGTTCCCGAGGAAATCATTTGGGCCGCCGGAGGCCATCCTTTCCGGTTGATCGATACGCCTGCAAAGATCTCCCTGGCCCAGGCCCATCTACCCGCCTATTGCTGCCATCCGGTGAAATCCTATCTCCAGCACCTGCTCCAGGGGGATCTGGATTTTCTGCGGGGGGCCGTTTTCTCCCACAGTTGCGACGCCTACAAGGGGCTGGCCGAGATCTGGTCCCGCCAGGACCGCCCACCCTTTCAATGGAACCTGATGATCCCTACCCGGTTGGAATCGGACCGCTCCCGGAACTTTCTACAAACGGAATTGACCCGTTTTACACAAGAGCTGGGGAAGCGGCTGAAACCCGTTACCGAGGAGGGGCTGCGGGAGGCCCTGGCCCTCTTCGATACGATTCGGGAAAGCCAGCTCCGGATATACCGACTGCGGGGCGAACACCCGGGAATACTCA
>JALOOY010000156.1 GCA_025454185.1 Thermodesulfobacteriota bacterium | reverse complement strand
CCCCCTGGCAGTGCAGTTCACCAACCTGAGCGCCGGCGATATCGGTGCCTACCAGTGGAATTTTGGCGACGGCGGCTCCAGCACCGAAACCAATCCCAGCCATATCTATGAGGACCCGGGCACGTACAGCGTCACCCTGACGGTCATCGGCACCATTCAGGGTAAAATTGCAACCAAAGAACGAAAAGACTATATAACGGCACAGTCAGCCTGCGCCATTGCTTCCTCGCTCTCCAACCGCGGCCAGATCAATGATCTGCGGGCTCTGCGGGACGCACGTTTGGAGGACATCTCCGGCATGCTGCTGACGTCGATCTACTATCGCAATGTCGCTGAGATCAATACCATTTTTGACGAGCAGCCTGTCCTGCGCAGCCGGTTTAAAGACCTGGTGGCTGACAACGGCGCTGTCGTCAAGGATTTGCTGCAGGGCCGGTCTGCCACGGTCTCGCCGTCAGCCCTTGCTGAAATAATCCAGTACCTTGAGGCTGTCAAAGCCCGCAGCAGCGTCATGCTGCAGCAGGATATTGACTTTGTGATTGTGGTTCTCGAGAATGGATTTCTGCTCAATGGTCTTGGGATAACCGTGCGCTAATTTTGCAAGCTGAGGGGTTCATATCTCTATAGTAAACCGCAGGGCTGCTTTCAGCAGCCCTGTTTTTTTTTGCACAACTGCATGGTGCAGCCCCCAAAAGTCACTTATTGGAGCTTAATTTCTGACCGATACACATAAGAAGATAACCAGGTTGAACTGAGCATATGAAAAAATCGCGCTTTATTCTGCTTATTGTCCTCTGTCTCTTGTGCCTGCCCTCGTCTGTCTGGGCCGAAGATACGGGCTGGCTGCAGCCCGGCGTGCGCGTCTGGTATATTGGCGGCACAGGCTTTACTGACAACAGCTCTGCCAGCTTCAGCACCAACACCCAAGAGGCTGATCTGATACATTCCAGCATGGGCGGCATCCTGTATGTCGTCCAGCAACAAGCCATAAGCAGCTGGAATATTGCCATCCCGGCAACCAACTGGGTCCATGCCATACCCAGCAGCGAGGGCCTCTTCTGGATCAATCCCCAGCGCCTCAAGGCCATGCAGGCCGGCCAGGAGATACAATGGCTGAACAACCGCCGGACGGTCCTTACCAGGGCATCCTATACGTCCGAGACGCTTCCATTTTTAAAACTGCTGCCGCTTGATGCCCTGTTCAAGCTCAGCCCCAGCCGTGAGTTTGTGGTGCTCACCAATGCTGGCCAGTCTGGCATGCCAGCCGGCCAGTATGTTTTTGATGTTGAAACCGGGCTGCTGTGCAGCAAACCAGGCGAGCTGGGCACCCCGCTGCCTGGCGGGGATGATGTGGCCGATGAGTTTACCAGGCACATTCTGGTCCTGGCCGAAATCTACCTGGACTTATGTCGGCAGGCCTGGAGGATTTCCAGAAATTTCTATTACCTGGACTGGGGGAAGGCCATCGGCGTGGATCTATTGCAGATTATCTTGATGATCGGCACCGAAGAGGTCCTGGACCCGGTGGAGCGGGAGGAGGAATTGTTCGTTCTGGGGCTGAAAACCCTGATGAGGCGATCCCGCCGGGGACTGCTGGCACTGCTCAAGAAAGAGTCCGGTGGCGCCGTGCCCCTGTTTCTATCCCTTTGGAAAATAACCCACTCCGGTCCGGGCCTCTCTATCCCTGAAATCTTCAAATGTTTGACCCCCGCCGAGCACGAAACGCTCCGCTGGCTGGAACAGGCCTGCCGGAACGAATGAATCGTGCCCATAGTCCTTTATAGCAGCAACCGCCTGGAAGTCCTGGCCGAGAACCTGGCCGCGGTCCTGGGTGCTGCCCCCGTTTCCCCCCTGGAGCCGGAATTCATCCTGGTCCAGAGCAGGGGCATGGAGCACTGGGTCTCCCTGGAGCTGGCCCGGCGCCTGGGCGTGTGCGCCAATATACGTTTTCCCTTTCCCAATCATTTTGTGAGCTTAGTCTTCGCCGCCTTCTCCGGAGCCGGCCGGGAGGCATCCAGCTTTAATCCGCACCGGCTTTCCTGGCGAATCATGGACCTGTTGCCCGGCTGTCTGGCGGACCCGGCCTTTCAGGCCCTGGGAAATTATCTGGCCGATGATCCGAGTCATTTGAAAAAGTTTCAACTGGCCCAGCGCCTGGCCTTTCTCTACGACCAGTACCTGCTCTTCCGGCCGGAAATGGTCCTGGATTGGGAAAAAGGCCGGGAGGACCACTGGCAGGCCCGGCTCTGGCGCAAAATGATGGCCGCCAAACCGGGACCGCACCGCGCCGCACTGCTCCAGGAGCTGCGTCAAGCGGCCCGGCGGGTATTAGGAAGGCCGGACGGCCTGCCGCACCGGGTTAATGTATTCGGGATATCGGCGCTGCCACCTTTTCATGTCGAGGTCTTAGCCCTGCTGGCCCGGCACAGTCCCGTCCATTTTTTTCTGCTCAATCCCTGCCGGGAGTACTGGGGAGACATCCTTTCCCGGCGTGTAGAAAAGGACTTCCGAAAAAGGCCGGGCCAGAGAACCGGTGTATGGGAAAGGCCCGGGGAATTCTGGAACCCGTTGTTGGCGGCCTGGGGACAGATGGGTCGCGAATTTCTGGACCTGCTGCTCAGTCATGATCCGGACTGGCGGGAAGATTTTCGAGGTCCTGATCCGGATTTCCTGCTGGGCAAACTTCAGACCGACCTACTGAATTTGCGAGCCGGCAGCCGGGAGCAGCGCTGTCGCTTGGACCCGACGGATGACTCCCTGCAGGTCCATCTGGCCCACAGCCCCATGCGGGAGGTGGAGATCCTCCAGGACATCCTGCTGAATCTACTGGACCGCGACCCGACGCTTCGACCGCGGGATATCCTGGTCATGGCGCCCGACATTCAAAATTATGCCGCCTTTATCAAAGCGGTTTTTTCCCTGCCGCCGGGTGATGGGCGCCACATTCCCTTTTCCATAGCCGATCGGGGCCTGCAGCAGGAAAGTTCTTTGGTCCGGGCCTTCCTGTCTCTGCTGGAATTGCCCCGGACCCGGATGGAAGCCCCCCATGTTCTGGCCCTGTTGGAGGAGGAGGCCCTGCAGCGCCGCTTCGGTTTTAACCGGACCGATCTGGGGACGATTCAGCGCTGGGTCCGGGACACCCGCATCCGTTGGGGCGTCGACCGGGAATACCGGGAGCGGCTCGGCCTGCCGGCTCTGGGAGAAAACACCTGGGAAAACGGTCTGGACCGTCTGCTGCTGGCTTACGCCCTACCGGCTCAGGGCGATCGGGCTTTTCGGGGTATATGGCCCCAGGACCGGATCGAAGGATCTGAGGCCCTGCTCCTGGGCCGTTTCTTGGAGTTCAGCCGGCGGCTTTTTCGCTGGACCGGCGCGCTCTCCCGGGACCGTGATCCGGAGGCCTGGGCCGATTGCCTGGCCGGGATGTTGGCGGATTTTTTTCTGCCCCCGGAGCACCAGACCCGGGCGGTCGCCCTGCTGCAGCATCAGTTTCAGCAACTGCGCGAGATCCGGCAGCAGGCCGATTTTACCGGGGAGGTCGGGCTGCCTATCGTTCGGGACTACCTGCAAAAAGGTCTGGAACAGGAGGGGACCGTCGGCGGGTTTATCACCGGGGGGGTGACCTTCTGCTCCCTCCTGCCCATGCGCAGCATTCCCTTTAAGGTGATCTGCCTGCTGGGGATGAATGATGACGCCTATCCCCGTCCGACCCGCACCCTCGGCTTCGATCTGCTGGCCGCCCGGCCGCGCCCCGGCGACCGATCCCGGCGCAAGGATGACCGCTATCTTTTTTTGGAGGCCCTGGTATCCGCCCGGGAAAAATTGATCATCTGCTACCAGGGGCGGAGTGTTCAGGACAACAGCCTGCGGCCCCCCTCGGTGCTGGTGAGCGAGCTGTTGGAGGCCGTGGATCAGGGATTTGAACTCCCGGAGGGAAAGGCCCCTTCGCGGCAGATCGTCCGGCAGCACCGGCTGCAGGCCTTCCATCCGGACTATTTTACCGGGGCCGGAGATCTTTTCAGTTATTCAAGGGAAAATGGCCAGGCGGCCCGCCGGCTCCTGCAATCCATCGATCCGCCCGGTCCCTTCCTGCCGGGAGGACTTTCCGCGCCCGGGCCGGAATGGAAGAACCTGGCTCCGGAACAATTGGCCGATTTTTTTTCCAATCCGGCCCGCTACCTGCTGCGGAAAAGGCTGGGGCTTTTCCTGGAGGAACAATCCGCCCTGGTGGAGGCAACAGAACCCTTCAGTCTGGAAGGGTTGGAATTGTACCAGGTGCAGCAGGAAATGGCCGAGCGGGCCCTCCGTGGCGAGGCTTTGGGGGACTGCCTGGAGGTTTTCCGGACTCGGGGTCTGCTGCCTCAGGGAACCCCGGGGGTGGTCTTCTTTGGGGAGGAATGCCGCCAGGCTCTGGCTTTTGCGGCAGCGGTCAAGGCCGTTACCGGGGACCGCAGGGCCGAAACAGAAACGGTGGACCTGGATATGGGGGGCTTTAAAATCAGCGGCCGGCTCGGAGGGATTTTCGGGAGCGGTCTGGTCCATCACCGGTATGCCCGGATGAAATGGAAGGACCGCATCCAGCTCTGGATTCAACACCTCCTGTTCTGCCGCGATCGGGAAGACCCCGCCTCTTGTTCTCACCTGATTTGCCAGGATCAGGGCCAGGGCTATTTTTACGAGCCCGAGGCCGCGGCCTGTTTACAGGTCTTGTTGGATATTTACTGGCAGGGGCTCACCCGGCCCCTGCCCTTCTTCCCCCGGGCCTCCTGGGCCTATGTAGATTCTCTCCGGTCCGGAAAGGCTCCGGGCAAAATCAGGGAAGCGGTCCGCCAGGCCTGGGATAACGAATTCAACGGGGGCGACCTCAGCGACCCCTACCTGGCCCGCTGTTTCCAAGGGGCCGATCCTTTCGACCATCCTGATTTCACGGGGCTGGCGGAAGCAGTCATGGGGCCCCTCTGGGACAGTGAAAATGGGCGCCCCTGACCAAACCGTACCGGATTTTCTCCCTTTGGAACTGCTCCACACTCCGTTGACCGGGACCAACCTGATCGAGGCCAGCGCCGGGACAGGCAAGACCTATACCTTGTCCCGGTTGTTTCTGCGCCTGCTGCTGGAAAAGGAGCTGTCGGTAAGTGAAATCCTGGTGGTCACCTATACCAAGGCGGCCACCGAAGAGCTGCGACACCGGATTCGCCGGCTGCTGCGGCGGACCCGGTCCGTGCTGGACGGCGAAGCAGCCCGGGATCCTTTTATGGCTGGCCTGGTGGAGCGGCTGGACAGCGCGGAGCGGGCCGCGGCGCTGTTGGACGAGGCCGTTACCCATTTCGACGAGGCCGCCATTTATACCATCCACGGCTTCTGCCAGCGGGTCCTGGAAGAAAAGTCCTTTGAAAGCGGGACCCTGTTCGAGACCCGCCTGATACCCGATCAACAGA
>JALOOY010000155.1 GCA_025454185.1 Thermodesulfobacteriota bacterium | reverse complement strand
AAGAGAGGCACGGCTGCCTGCTGTCCCAGTGTTCCCCGAACCGCAACTCCTGTTTACTCCAGAACTTATTACTTTCCGAGCCGGTCTTTTTATGGGATACTTCTCCCTAAAACACCGAGGGTAAAACTGATGCCACTACCGGATTCACCCATTCTGCAAGCCATTCACGCCAGGCGCAGCATTCGTCATTTTCTGGCTGCCCCGGTTTCCCGTGATTTGATTCTGACGGCTCTCGAAGCAGCCTCCTGGGCTCCTTCCGGACTCAATAACCAGCCCTGGCGTTTCGCGCTTATCTGGGACAAGCCCACGCAGGAGGCCCTGGCCGGCCTCACCCGCTACTCCCACATTCTAAACTCCGCCGCCGTCCTCATTGCCGTCTTTCTGGATAAAGAGCATTCCTACGATTACACCAAAGATTGCCAGGCCGTCGGGGCTTGTCTCCAAAATCTGCTCCTGGCCCTCCACTCCCTGGACCTCGGAGCCGTCTGGATCGGCGAAATTCTCAAGAACAAACCCCGGGTCCTCGAGATCCTGGAACTCCCCCAGCACCTCGAGCTTATGGCCATTGTCGCCGTGGGACTGCCGGCCAGCCAAAGTCAGAAGTCACACCGGCTGCCCCTGGCCGAGTTAATTCTGCTGGAAAAATAGGTCCCCCGGGAAACCGGGAAACGTGGTCATCTCAGATATCGTCGAGCCCTGCGGCTTCCGGGTCCGCTTTAACGTCCACCTGCCAAAACGGAGACCTGATGCCATGAAACCCAAAAAAATCAAGGAAAACGTGTATTGGCTGGGAGCCACTGATGCAAAATTATGTCAGCAGATCGTCAGCGAGGCCCACGATGCCATCATCGTGGCGGACCGGGAGGGAATCATCCGCCTCTGGAACACCGGAGCGGAAACGATTTTTGGTTTTAGCCCCGCGGCAGCACTGGGCCAATCCCTCCACCTCATCATCCCGGAAAAGTTGCGGGAACGCCATGATCAGGGCTACCAGCAGGTCATGCAGAGCGGCCGGAGCAAATATGCCACGGAACTCCTTGCCGTGCCGGCCATTAAAAAAGATGGCAGCCGCATATCGGTGGAATTCACCATGATCGTCCTCCGGGACGGCCAGGACGAAATCTTGGGAGCCGCTGCCATCATCCGGGATGTTACCGCCCGGTGGGAAAAAGACCGGGCCCTCCAGCGTCGCCTCGCGGCATTAGAAGCGCAATTAGCTCAATATCTGCAGGCCTGATACCAGCGCCGGCTTCTTCCCTGCCGCAATTAAATAATTTTCCAAAAACTGCCGATGACTCTGCCAGAGTTTCTCCATCCGCCTGAACGGAGTGCAATCAGGAATGCCTCACGAAACCGCTGACCGGGAGCCGCGGCTCCTCGAATCAGAGCCCTTGCCCGGGGAATTGGCCCGGCCCCAGCCTGCCGGGAACGCCCCTGCTCCCCCGGAGAGCGACGCCAGCTATCGCCTCATTTTAAAAAACCTGCCCTATGTGGTTTTTAAAGGCTATCAGGACTGGTCTGTTGACTTCATCGATGACAAAATCGAAGCTCTAACCGGTTACTCCCAGGCGGAATTCGCTTCCCGGAGGATTAAATGGCTGGATCTTGTGGTCCCCGCAGATGTGGATCTCATGCGGCAGACCCTGGTCGCCGCTCTCAAAGCTGACAAGTCCTATCTCCGGGAATACCGCCTTCGCCACAAAAGCGGCAAACTCCTGTGGGTCCAGGAGGCCAGCCAGATAATCTGTAACTCCAAGGGTGGCCTCGATTTTATTTACGGCGCCTTCACCGATATTACCGAACGCAAACAGGCCGAGGCCGCCTTGCATCAATCCAGGCAGCATTTTCAGGATATCATCGACTTTTTACCGGATGCCACCCTGGTCATTGACCGGGAAGGGAAAGTCCTGGCCTGGAACCGGGCCATCGAAACCATGACCGGGGTCAAGGCCGGGGATATTCTGGGGAAAGGGAACTATGAATATGCCCTCCCCTTTTACGGTGAGCGCCGGCCGATCCTCATCGATTACATTTTCAAAGAGGAAGAAGAATTCCGGGCCAAATATGCCCAGGTAAAACGGCGCGGCGAAATCCTCTGCGGCGAAACCTACGTGCCGCTCCTCCGGGACGGGGGGGCTTATCTTACCGCCACGGCCGGCGGCCTCTACGATGCCCGCGGCAACCTGACCGGTGCCATCGAGAGCATCCGCGACATTACTGAGCACAAACACCTTGAGGAGACCCTTCGCCGGCAAAAGGAACACCTGGCCTCCGTAGCCCTCGACAATGCCCGGCTCTATGCCGACGCCGCCGCGGCCCGCCAGGCCGCCGAAGCCGCGAACGAGGCCAAAAGCATCTTTCTGGCCACCATGAGCCATGAAATCCGCACTCCCATGAATGGCGTCATCGGTATGACCGATCTGCTGCTTGATACGCCGCTCACCGCCGAACAGCGGGAATGTGCCGGGACCATCCGCAGCAGCGGCGCCGCCCTCCTCAGCATCATCAACGATATCCTGGATTTTTCCAAGATCGAGGCCGGCCGGATGGAACTGGAGTGCCAGCCCTTCGACACCCGGGAGTGCCTCGAAAGCGCCCTGGATTTAGTGGCCACCGCTGCCCGGCAAAAAGGCCTGGAACTGATCTATTGGGTAGACGCAGGGGTGCCCGCCACCATTGCCGGAGACGTCACCCGCCTGCGGCAGATCCTCCTCAACCTGCTCAATAACGCCGTTAAGTTCACCGACCGGGGCGAAGTCTCCTTAAACGTCGGCGTGGTAACCGGCCCCGAAGCTCTGCACCTGCCGCCGGACACCGTGCTCCTGCGCTTCTCCGTGGCCGACACCGGTATCGGGATTCCCCCGGATCGCCTGGATCGTCTGTTTCAATCCTTCAGTCAGGTCGATGCCTCCACTACCCGGAAGTACGGCGGTACCGGCCTCGGATTGGCCATCTGTAAACGGCTGAGCGAATTGATGGGCGGCCGGATCTGGGTGGAAAGCTCCGGCGTACCCGGGCAGGGGGCTGCCTTCCACGTTACCATTCAGGCCGCCCCGGTGGCCCGGCCGTTGATTATTCGCCGGGAATTGACCCGCCAGCAGCCCCGCCTCGCCGGCCGCCGTCTCCTGGTGGTTGCTGATAACGCCACGAATCTTCGCATCCTGGTTCTCCAGGCCCGCTCCTGGGGCATGCTGGCCCGAGACTGCTCCCGGCCCTCACAGGCTTTGGAGTGGCTTGAACGGGGCGACCCCTTCGATGTGGCAATTCTCGACATGCAAATGCCCCGCCTGGACGGCCTGATGCTGGCCCGGGAGATCAAGGCCGGGCGTCCCGGCCTGCCCCTGATCCTCTGGTCTTCCCTGGGACGCCGGGAGGTCAAGGCTGCCGGCGATCTTTTTGCCGCCCAGATCGCAAAACCACTGAAACCTTCCCAGCTCTACGACACCATGATGACCATCTTCGCCGGGCCGTCTCTGCCGGTGTCCATAGATCAAACTGGTCTTTACCAGCCTGATCTGAACCTCGCAGCCCGACTGCCCCTCCGGATTCTCCTGGCCGAGGATAATGCCGTCAATCAAAAGGTGGCCCTGCGCTTGCTGGCCCGGCTGGGCTACCGGGCCGACGTCGTGGCCAATGGCCTGGAAGCGGTGGCCGCGGTGCAGCGTCAGCCCTACGACGTTGTCCTCATGGACCTGCAGATGCCGGTAATGGACGGCCTCGAAGCCTCCCGGCGCCTGAAACAAAACCCGCCCGGCCTCGCCGTCCCCCGCATCATCGCCCTGACCGCCGACGCCATGCCCGGCGACCGGGAAAAATGCCTCGCGGCCGGCATGGACGATTATCTCACCAAACCCCTTGACCTGGAGGCCCTCAAGGCGTCGCTGGCCCAAACCCGGCCCCTGCCTGACCCCGCCGGGATGGCCCCCCCGGCTGGGCCGGTGATTGACCTGGAACAGTTCCAAAAGTTCCGCGCGGCCATGGGAGCCGATTTCATCGGCGAAGTCCTGGCCGCCTTCACCGCCGAGGCCCCGGCCTTGCTCCAGCAGCTCCGTCAGGCCCTGGCCGGGAATGACCCCGAGACCTTCCGCCGGGCCGCCCATACCCTCAAGTCCAACGCGGCTGCCTTCGGCGCCGTCACCCTGGCTGCCCTGGCCCGGGAACTCGAGCAGATCGGCCAGGCCGGCTGCCAGTCTGCCCCCGGGGACAAGGTAACCCGGGCCGAAGCCGAATACCTCCGGGTACACCAAGCCTTAAAGGAGCTTCTGCCAGTATGAGACCCAACCGCGAACCGATGCAGCATGTTAAATCTCCGGGGTACATCCTGGTGGTAGATGATAATCGCATGAATCGCCTGATGTTGGCCCGGGCATTGGAACAGCAGGGCCATCGGGTGGCTTTTGCCGAACACGGCCGCCAGGCCCTGGACATGCTCGCCCAACAGGAGTTCGACCTGATCCTGCTGGACATCGAAATGCCGGAAATGAACGGCTATCAGGTCCTGGAACGGCTGGCCGCCGAGGTCCGCTGGCGCGATCTGCCGGTCATCATGATCTCCGCGGTGGAGGAGATCGACAGCGTGGTGCGCTGCCTCGAGATGGGCGCCGAGGACTATCTTTCCAAACCCTTCAACCCCATACTGCTCAAGGCCCGGATCGACGCCAGCCTGGAAAAAAAACGGCTCCGGGACGAACAGCGGGCCCTGTTCCGCAAGTTCGCCAGCGACCCCGTGGCCGACGAGTTATTACATTCGGGATTTTCCCTGGGCGGCCGCCTGGTGGAAGCCACGGCCCTTTTTTGTGATATCCGCTCCTTCACCACCATCGCCGAATCCCAGTCTCCCGAGGATACCATCGAACTGCTGAATGCCTATTATGCCCTGATGTTCGATGCCATCACGGCCCAGGGCGGCCTCGTCAACCAGATGGAGGGCGATGGCCTGATGTCCATCTTCGGCGCGCCCCTGCCCCTGGAAGATCACCGCCAGCATGCCGTGCTCGCCGCCCTGGATATGATCCAGCTCATCGAGGAGTTCAACCGTGAGCAGACCAGCCTCCTGCGCCCGCCCATCCATATCGGCATCGGCATCGCCTCGGGGCCGATGATCGCCGGCTACGTCGGCACCCAGCGCCGCGTCTCGTATACCTGTGTAGGCGATACCGTCAATCTCGCCGCCCGCCTGGAAACGCACACCAAGGTAGTGGGGCAGCCCATCCTCATCGCCGAAAACACCCGCCAGGGCCTGCAGCCCCACCTCGAAGTCGTGCCCCAGGGCGCCGTCCGGCTCAAAGGCAAAACCAAAGACGTCAATGTCTTTGCCGTCCCGGTCCAGCCCGGCAACTGAACCGCTAACCGTTAGGAAAATTATAGGTATTGATGGGGCGGCCTCCGCGCCCGCCCGCCAGATGCACCCGCTGACGCCAGCCAACCCCGCCCGGGGGCTAAAAAAGATC
>JALOOY010000566.1 GCA_025454185.1 Thermodesulfobacteriota bacterium | reverse complement strand
CAACCGCTGCACTACGGTGGAAGCGCTGGATGATCGAACCACCCGGTGCACCAGCCGGGTTCAAGACAGCGTGCTGGACGCCGAGGTGGAGATCCTGGTACAGGCGCCCGACCTGGAAATCATAGATGTTTGCGGCGGCGTCCATCGTTCGGCCGCAGGGGAGGCCCGGGATTTTTCCGGCGACCTGCAGCCGCTGATCGGCGCCCGGGTCGGTCCCGGGATCAAAAAAATCATTCGCGGCCTATTGGCCGAGAGCCCCCTGCTCGACACCTGGGCGTCGCTGCTGGAAGAGTGCTGCAACGGGGTCATCATGGTTTTTACCAAAGAGGTCCTGCTGCAAGCCCCCTCGGACCGGGACGGCGAAAAAGATTTTTTCATGGCCATGGTCCGGGCCAATCCCCGCCTGTTCAACAGTTGCGCGGCCCTGGCCGCGGACAGTCCCCTGATGGCGGGGCTGGAAACCAAGCCGGCCTGAGGACGACGCTATGGTCAAATTCACCCGCAGCAAACTGGCCAGCGTCTACCGGAAGGACGACGATACCCTGTCCGTGCACGGCGTCTTGGAAGACGATGTCTACGGCCTGGAGGTGGACCTGGACTTCGGTCTTCCGGATTTGGAGATCCGCCGGATCGGAGGCCGCTGGAACCGCATGGAAAATTCGGAATGTCCCCGAGCCATCCCGTTTTTGCAGGAGGCGGTCGGCTTTCGGCTGGACGAGACCTTCACCCAAAAGGTCCAGAAGGTCCTGGGACGGAAGGCCTGCCGTCATTTTGCCAATCTGGTTCTGGAGTGCGCCGAGGCGGCCCGGGACGCGACCCGGCTGCTCCGGACCCCTGGGCAGGAAGCCGGGAACCAGGATTTGGAAGTTGCCGAATATTTCGGCCGGGCGGAAGCCGGTGATGCCTCCTCCGGCGCGCCCCCTCCTCCGGGGACTGCGGAGGAGGGGCCGGCTTTCGAAACAGCGAAGGAAACCGGATTAGTGATCGATCTCCATGTCCACTCGTCGCCGGCCTCCCCCTGCAGTTCCATAACCGTCGATGATCTGATCGCCGAGGCCCGCCGGATCGGTCTGGGCGGTATCTGCCTGACCGATCATAACCATTGCCGGGAAGCCCGGGACCTGGAAGACCTGCGGCAGCGGCACGGCTACCTCGTCCTGGGGGGCAACGAGATTACCACCGATCAGGGCGATATACTGGTCTTCGGCCTGGAGGAGGACATCCGGGGGGTGATCCGGCTGGAAGCGCTGCGGGAAAAGGTGCTGCAGGCGGAAGGCTTTATGATCGCGGCCCATCCCTTCCGGGGATTTCTGACCTTCGGTATCGGCTACCTGGGCTTGACGCCGGAAAAGGCGAGGCGTTGCCGCCCAGGTGGCGGAGGGGCTCCATCTGGCCGTAACCGGCGGCAGCGATGCCCATCGGGAAGGGGAAGTGGGCCGTTTCGCCACCCGTTTTGCCGGCCCTGTTCGGAATGAGCGGGCATTGATCGCCGCCCTGAAAAGCGGGCAGACGAAGCCGGTAGCTTTCAGAAAATAAAGGAAGGGAGTATCGTTGGAAAATAAAAGGGACTGGGAAAAAATCGTTCGACGCCTGGAGCAGCTTTTGCGGTTGAAATCCTTTCCCGTGGCCTTCAAGATGCTGAACACTGCGGCGGAGCTGGACACCATACCGTTCCTGCGACGGATGGATCGCAAGGTCACCCTGTGTCAAATGATCACCCTGGCCCGGAACTTCGACTGGACGGTGGGGGCCCTAGCCGACGATTTCCTGACCCCCACCTGCCCTTCCATCGTGGGCCTGGCCGATGTACCGGAAGTCAACCAGGACGGCACCTTTCGCAGCATCGTCTGGGTCCGCACCCGGGAGGAGGCCCGCAAATACGAGGCCGCCATCCCCCGGCTGCCCCGGGGCCTTTACCGGGCCGTGGCCCTGGCTCCCCTGGTCTACCAGCCCTTCGAGCCGGATCTGGTCCTGATCTACGCCAACCCGGCCCAGATGATCCTGCTGATCAACGCGCTGCAGTTCGAGGACTACGAAGTCATGCAGTTCTACTGTGTGGGGGAATCCTCCTGTTCGGACGCCATCGCCCGCGCCTTCCTTACCGGCAAGCCTTCCCTGACCATCCCCTGCTACGGGGAGCGGCGCTACGGCCACGCCCAGGACGAGGACCTGGTCATGGCCCTGCCGCCCGCTTATCTGGAAAAGGCCCTGCGGGGGCTGGAGGCGCTCTACCGCCGGGGAATACGCTATCCCATCTCCTATGCCGGGGCCGAGCAGGACCTGGGCCGGGCCTTCCCCGGGTCGTATCAAAGCCTGGGGCAGTTGGAGGCCATTCGGGGGCAGGACGGCCGCCTGCTGCTGGGGGTCACCGGCGGCATTGCCACCGGCAAGAGCACGGTTGTCCGCCTGCTGGCCGAAAAGGGGGTCCCGGTAATCGACTTCGACCTGCTGGCCCGCAAAGTGGTGGAACCGGACCGGCCGGCCTGGAAGGACATCGTGGCCTATTTCGGTGAGCAGGTCCTCCGCGAGGACAGGACCCTGGACCGGGGAAAACTATCGGACCTGGTATTCCGGGACCTGGAAAAGCGCAAAAAACTGGAGGGCTTTACCCACCCCCGCATCCTGGGGGAATTCATCAGCGAGTTGAATGAAATCGTCTCC
>JALOOY010000154.1 GCA_025454185.1 Thermodesulfobacteriota bacterium | reverse complement strand
TTTTCTCCCCCAGGGAACTGTAATAGGCCTGGTTCAGTTGAAAGGTGTTCTGGTAGATGAATTCCTCCTCGGCCTGGCGAGGTGAGAGGTTGTCCAGGCGCCGCTCTTTTTGAAAGCGGGCCAGCACCTCCGGCTGCACGCGGACGAAGTAACGTTTCACGGCCGGCGGCTCCAGTTCCAGGCCCGGGATGTCCCGATAATCGTCTACCGTGGGAACCAGGGCTTCATGATCTACTCGGAAAAAGGGGCGGATGAACCGTTGCTCCAGGTCTTTTTGCACGGCCGGATCCAACAGGGCCACCTGGAATAGAAAGTCCTTGTCGAGGGTCTCCTGGTCCACCCCCAGCTTGGAGGCCTCCAGGCCCACGGCGGCGATGCCCCCGCCCTTCCCGTTGCCGCGGTTGTGCATCTGCACGGATGGTTCAAAGATATGGCGTCCGCTGACCGGAATGCTGCAGGCGAACCCGGTGACGCCGCAGCCCCCTTCTTCGGCCTCCGGCCGGCGGGGCGGGACCGAGCGGTGCCGCCCGAGTTGTTCGAGCAGCAGGGCCCGGGATTGTAGTATGGCTTGACTCTGGGATAAGCGTTTCATAAAGCTCTATCAATGGAAATTATGGTTAAGTACTATCTTGAGTGGGCATAAGGGAGGGAGTGCTGGAGTACTGGAGTATTGCCTAAGAACGAACGTCCAACATCCAACGTTCAACATCCAACATGGAAGGTTGAACGTTGGATGTTGAGTGCTCGTCTGTCAGTACCAGCACGCCATTAATTCAGCACTCCGGTTTATTCCAGCTCACCCTCCAGGGCTTCTTGATTGACATAGTCCAGATGGACCAGAAAGTCCCAGCGCCCGACCAGGTCTTTGATCCGCCGCAGTCCCAGCCGCTTCAACAGGTAACGCAGTTGCTTCAGCCAGGCGGCATAGGTGTTGATGATGCGCTGGGTACCCCAATCCAGGGCGATGAGGTTGGTCAGTTCCGGATCGGTGGTGGCGATCCCCCGGGCGCAGCCCCGGCCGGACTCGCAGTTGTGGCAGCGCAGGCACTCCAGGGAAACCATATCGAGCGTGCCCAGGCAGATGCCGTCGGCCCCCAGGGCCATGATTTTGGCCGCATCGTAGGCGGTCCGGATGCCGCCGCTGGCGATAATGGTGATCTTGTCCCGGATGCCTTCATCTTTTAAAAATTTGTGGACTTTGGGCACGGCATATTCCAGGGGCATGGCGATATTCTTTTTGGCGATGTCCGGCGCGGCCCCTGTTCCCCCATAACTGCCGTCGAGCTGGATGATATGGGCGCCGGCGAAATAACTCCCCACGGCCACCATGTCCACGTCGGTGGGGGTGGAAACCTTTACCGAAACCAGGGCCCGGGAATTGGTGGCTTTGATCCAGTCGAGGTGTTTCTTGTGATCCTCCACCGAATAGACGCTATGGAAGGGGAAGGGGGAAAACAGGGAAGTCCCCACCACGGCTTCCCGCATGCGGGCCACCTCGGGGGTGACCTTGTCGCCCAGCAGGTGGCCGCCCAGTCCGGGTTTGGCCCCCTGGGCATATTTGAACTCCACGATCCGCACCCGCTGGATGGTCTCCTCCCGGACCCCGAAGAGGCCGGTGGCCACCTGCGTAATCACGTGGTCGGCATAGGGGATCAGGTCGTCGGGGTAGCCCCCCTCGCCGGTACAGCAGAAGGTGCCCCAGGCGGCGGCGGCCCGCACCCGGGACAGCATGGAGTGGATGCTGACCGAGCCGAAGGACATGCCGCCCAGGTAAAAAGGGACCGGAATGGTGATTTCCGGACGGCCGTCGCCGGTGCGATTCAGGTCCAGTTCCAGGGAAATATCCTCATCCGGAACGTCCAGGGCCTTTCCCGGCGGGATCAGCAGCCGCAGTTTGTCGAAACCGCCGCCGGAGTCTCCGGTTTTGTAATTCAGGTCCTGATAAGGGGCGGCCCCGGTTTCGGCCATGTACCAGGTGCTGGCCAGCAGGTCGGCGGTCCAGCGGTGATCTCCCAGCACCTCAAAGGAGGGGTTGGGATTCATGCGGATGGCTTCTTTGGGGCAACGTTTTAGACAACAATAGTCATAGGACCGGCAGGACGGACCCTGACACAAATAGTCAGCGGCCACCCGGGGGCGCTTCCGCCCGGGCTGGTAGACCCCGTAGGGGCAAAGTGTAACACAAAGGCCGCAGTTGTCGCAGGCGGGGGTGATCACGATCCGATGTTTGCTCAAGGCATGGCGAAAACGGGAGGGGATCCGTTTGATTTCCGGTGGGGTAAATTCCGCGGGACTACTCATGGGTTAACTCCTTTGGCCCAGGCGGGCGAAGACTTCCTGCTCCAGGTCCTCGAAGAACATGGCCCGGCCCATTTCGCCCCGCAGGCGTCGGGCCTCCCGAATGCCCATGGCGCCCATGACCTCCAGTAACTGGTTGTGCCAGCCGGCGACGAGGTTGCGGATGCGGGCTTCACCCCGCGGCGGGTACATCTGGTCGATGGTGACCGGACAGGGGATGCCGACGGCGCAGCGCCGGCAGACCCGGCATTCCAGGGCGATCAACAGGGGAATGTCCAGGGCGACGGCATCGGCCCCGCAGATGATGAGTTTGGCCATGTGCTCGGCCATGGCCACGCCGCCGCCGGCCAGGATGGTGATCTGGTCCCGGACCCCGAAGCGGACCAGGTGCAGGTGGATGGCCTTCATCCGGTCTTTGATGGCCAGCGGTTCCGGCCCCTGTTCCCGGCCGAATTCATCGGCCGTGACATGGAGGATCTCCAGGCCGTCCTGGGTCAATTCCAGGGCCCGCTCGGCCCCGCCGGCATTCAGCGGCAGCCGCACGGCCACCAGCAGGTCGGGTTTCAGGTCCTTCAGGCGCTGCCGCCGTTCCAGGACCCGGGGGCCGTCCGGGATCTCGACGATCCGCAGTTTTTCCAGCTCCTCGGGATCCAGGTCGGCGGGATCGCCGGTCAGATACAGCAGGACGTGGGCGGCGTATTTCTTCAGGCTCGGGTTCCAGTCCTGCTGGGCGATAACCGCCAGGGTGTCCAGCCCCTGAGCGCTGCGCAGCAGGGCGTGGTTGATGCGGTCGCGGGGCGGCGACCAGGGGAGCAGGTCAAAGATGATCGGCAGGGGGATCTCCACCAGAGGGTAGGGCCGGGTAAGCAGGCGCCCCTCCCGGTCGAAGGCCAGGGCCTTGTGTTTCCGCCCCAAATCCACCTGGGTGCTGATGTATTCCCGGCCGTGGATGCCGTCCCGGGTGGGCCGGACGATCTCGGACATGTCGGTCCACATGGCGTCGAATCCCGGACCGGAAAAAGGGCCGCCGTAGCCGGCGCCGGAAACGGGTATCCGTCCAGTCTCGGCCTGGTACCAGAGCTTGGTTATGATTTCCGGAGTCCAGTAGGCGTCGCCGAGCTTTTTATATTCCGGGTTGAGCCCTTTGTGGATCAGCCGGTTGGGGCAGTTCTGGACACAGCGGAAGCAGTCCTTGCAGAGGCTGTCCAGGGAATCGAGCATGAGGCGGGAATCAAGGTTGCGCTTGTCGTAAACCCCATACACGCATTCCCGCTTGACGCAGCGGGGGCATTTCAGACAGCCTTCCTCCCAGGCGATGACCCCGGACCGGGTGATGGTGGGGTAGCGATTGGGCACGCTGGCCGTTTCAATATGATACTTCGGGGGCATATATCAATCCTTCTATCAAAATCTGAATATAAAAAACCGAAATCCGAAATCCGAAGCCAATAATTTAAAATATTAGCATTTGCGGAGAAGTTACCGCTAGATCTGGGGCCGCGGGAGCAGGCCGGCCCCGGCCACGATCTCGGGCACCACTTCTTCCCATTCGATGGCCATGATATGGACCCCGTGGACCCCTTTCATTTCCCGCAGGGCCTGGATGGTCTCGATGCTGATGGCCAGACCTTCCCGGCGTTGTTCTTTGGCCGGTACGCCTTTCAGGCGGCGGATGACCGCCTCGGGGATGTCCATGCCGGCTACCTGGCTCTTCATATATTCGGCCATGCGGGCTGACTTGAGGGGTGTAAGGCCCCCGAGGATATGGACCTGCTGATCGAGGCCCCGGTCCCGAACCTGGTCCATCCATTCCGAAAAACGGGCCAGGTTGTAAATGCATTGGGTCTGGATGAATTCCGCCCCGGCCTGGACTTTTTTGGCCAGGCGCAGGACCCGGTAGAAAAAGGGGTCGGCAAAGGGATTGGCCGCGGCGCCGATGAACAGGTCCGGGGCCTGGGTCAGGGCCTCGCCGCCCAGCACCTGGCCGTCGTCGCGCATACGGCGGACGGTCTGCAGCAACTGCAGTGAGTCCAGGTCGTACACGCCCCGGGCCTGGGGCTGATTCCCGAAGGACTGGTGGTCGCCGCTCAGGCAGAGGATATTACGGATCCCCAGGGCGGCCGCGCCCAGGATGTCCGACTGCAGGGCGATGCGGTTGCGGTCCCGGACCACCATCTGCAGCACGGGATCCAGACCGGCCTGGCGCAGGAGGGCGCAGGCCGCCAGGCTGGAGAGGCGCACCACGCCCGTCTGGTTGTCGGTCACGTTGACGCTGTCCACGGCCTCTTTCAGCCAGCCCCCTTTTTTCAATACCGTTTCCGGATCAGCGCCCTTGGGGGGCCCGCATTCGGCCGTGACGGCGAACTGATCGGCGGACAATACTTTTTTTAACCGGCTTTCCGTTTTCAATTTCTTTGATCCTCCCGGTTGATTTTTCTGGGGCCTTGGCCCTGCTGGCTGGACCAGTCCGCCGGCGGATAGACCGCCTCCAGTTGCTCCAGCCGCCCGGTCCGGTCCAGGGATTCGATGATCAACTGCCAGGCGCAGGGAGTTTCCGGGTCCACTTCGCAGCGGCCCTCCTGGGACCCGCCACAGGGCCCGTTGAAAAGCGACTTGGCGCAGCGGGTGATGGGGCAGATATCCCCGAAAAGATGGAGCCGGCAGTCACCGCAGCCCCGGCAGTTCTCCAGCCAGAGGCCGGCCTCCTTGGTCTGACCCAGGAAGGTGGTGTTCAGGGCCGGGAGTATGGGCAGCCCGGGAAAGACCTCGGCCACAGCCTGGACCCCGGCGCCGCAGGCCAGGGAAAGGACGGCTTCGTACTGGTCCGCCAGGGCGGTCAGTTGATCGATGAATTCGTACACGCATTGTCTTTCGAGGGTAACTTCCCGGGTCTCCAGATCCCGGCCGGTCATGCGGGCTTCCATGCGCAGCGCGGAAGCCAGCAGGGCCGTTTCTTTCTCGCCGCCGGCGGCGCACTCGGCTACGCAGCTCCCGCAGCCGGCGACCAGGACCTTCCGGTAGGGGGAGATCATGGCGACGATTTCCTCGATCGGTTTTCGTTCGGCAGTAATCATGGACAGACTCCTCAAGGCAAAAATTTTTCAAATTTTTGCCTTAAACTTAAATAAATAATAAAAAAACAGGTTGTCGGGCTGGGTTG
>JALOOY010000153.1 GCA_025454185.1 Thermodesulfobacteriota bacterium | reverse complement strand
TCCCGGCCTTCACCGATTCCGAACTGGGGCTGGACCTGGCCACCTGGATGGTAAAAAAAACCCTGCACAGCGCTCCACAACAGGATATCGGCCCCGCTCTATCGAAAATGGCCCTATCCTTCAATCCCTTTCTCGATTTGGCCAGCTACACCCAGCGGATTTTAAAGGCGGACAAACTGGGAATCTTCACCATCGGAGGCGGGGTGCCGCGCAATTGGGCCCAGCAGGTGGGGCCTTTCATCGAAATACTCCAGGTGCGGCTGGGCCGGGAATTGCCCCTCAAGCGTTTTTCCTATGGGATCCGTATCTGTCCCGAACCCGCTCATTGGGGGGGATTGAGCGGCTGCACCTATTCGGAAGGGGTCTCCTGGGGAAAATTTGTTCCACCGGAACAGGGCGGTCGCTATGCTGAAATTTTTTGCGACGCCACCGTGGCCTGGCCGCTCCTCGTAGCCGGGGTGCGCCAAAAATTAGAAAAAGGGGGGAAGGGACCCCATGACCAATAAGCGAAAAAATCTGGCCCTGTTGCTCACCTGTCTCCTGCTCTGGGCTTACCTGGTTCAAGACCTGGAGGGAATTGCCCTGGAACAATTTGAGGGGCGAATTATCCAGATCAACGAACGGAAAGGCACCATCACCGTAAATGGTCTGGTCTTGGACGCTTCCGATTTCGAACTAGGGGATCTCCAGGTCGGATATTGGGTAATAGGTGATTTTATTAAAGAAAATGACAAACTGCGACTGGTTGATCTGGAGGTCATTAAGTAAAAAATTGCTTGACATGCCCGGCGCTATGCCTTAATATTCGTGTTTAATAAAACCCAACAAATATCTATCTTCTTGAAAAAACAAGGGTTTTATTTCAGGAAGCCGATCGCGACTCTTTTTTAGAGGACGAAAAGTAGTTTATTTTAGGAAAAGGAGGTGAAAATTATGCGCAAATTAATTTCCCTGTTGCTCGTCGTCATGCTGCTGGTGGTTTTCACGTTTGCTATGGGTTGCAAGAAGAAGGAGGAGGCTCCTCCCGCTCCCCCGGCTGCGACGGAACAAAAGGCGCCTGAGGCCGCTCCGGCCCCGGCTCCCGCTGCTCCTCCTGCCGGTGAGCAGAAGGCTCCTGAAGCTCCTGCTCCCGCAGCCCCGGCCGCTCCGGCAGAAAAAAAATAGTATCTCTGCTGAGGTTGGAACGCGGACTTCAATGGGGACAATTTTTAAACGATCTTTAAAAATTGTCCCCATTTTTTTTTTAAGACTCCATGACCAGGCGCAACGGACAATCGCCAAGCATGAATATTTTGTTTTTTGCTCCTTCGCCGAACGCCGAACGCCGAACGGTATTTTCCTATCGAGGGCCTGGAGGACCTGATGATCGACTTGTATGAAAAAATGGATCAGGAAATGGCCGGCGGCGGGGACGTGGTCCTGGCCACGATCGTCGGCCAGCAGGGATCGGCGCCCCGAACGACGGGCACCCATTTTTTAGTCCGGTCCGACGGCTCTTTCAGCGGCACAATCGGTGGGGGCCGATTAGAGGCGGACGTACTGAAAGCCGCACCTCAGGTGCTGGCCGAGCGCAAGAACAAACTCCTCTTCTTCCGGCTGCAAGGCACGGAAGTAGCCGAGACGGAGATGATCTGCGGCGGGGAGGTGGACATCTACCTGGAACTTTTTTCCGGGGCCGATCCCTTCCACCAGGCCCTGGCCCACAACATTGCCGCCCTGCTCCGCGAAGGGCGGGAAGGATTGCTGGTCACCCGTCTGCTGGACGGACTGCCCGCCGATCAGCATGATGCCAAAGTACTGCTGCAAACCGGACCGGGGCCTTCCTCCTTCCCGGAAATACTTCCGGAATGGCTCCGTCCCTTTCAAGACCGCTTAATGGAAATCCTCGCCGCGGGGGAGCAGGGCCCCGGGCTTTTCAGGCCGGAGGGAACGGAAGGACCGATTTTCATTGAACCGTTGCAGGGGTCGGCCACGGTCTATCTCTTCGGGGCCGGACACATTTCCCGCCCCTTATGCCAGTTGGCCAAAATGGTCCACTTCCGGGTCGTGGTAGTGGATGATCGGGAGGAATTTGCCAATCGGTTGCGCTTTCCTGAAGCCGACGCGATCTGGGTCCGCTCTTTCGACCTGGCCCCCCTGGAATTGCCCCTGGACGGGAACGCCTATGTGGTTATCATCACCCGGGGCCATCTCCACGACCACCAGTTGCTGCGCCAAATCCTGCCTAAGCCCCTTCGTTATGTGGGCATGATCGGCAGCCGGCACAAGCGGGAGGTGGTATTTAAGGCCCTGCGCCGGGAAGGCTTCTCCGAGGACCTGATCCAATCCGTTCACGCCCCTATCGGCCTGAACATCAATGCCCAAACGCCCGAGGAAATCGCCGTCTCCATAACCGCCGAACTCATCCAGGTCCGGGGAGCAGGACAGCGCCGGAAAAAAAACTGGCAGGTTTAGCCCCGGGGCCGTCGCGGCAGACCGGGTTTTTTGCCCTTAAAGAATCTTCGTTTTCTGCCGATATATCTTATAGATTAATCTTGACTTTCCCCCACGCTACTTTTTATTATTTATAGGTGTGCAAAGGGGATCCGCCTAAACGCCATGGTTAGAAAAGTTAAACACATCCAATCCACGGTTTTTATCCTGATTTTTCTTGTGGGACTGCTTGTGATCGCCGGGGGGTGCGGAGAATCCGGCAACGACAAGACCAGCATTTCCAGCGGCACTACGACCGGGGGCGGCGGTTCGGGTGCGGCCCCGGCGACGATCAGAGTTTCTGCCGGCAACCGGGAACTGGCGGCGGGGGGGTTCACCACCACCCTGAGCGTCATCGTAACCGACAGCCGGGGAGCCCGTACCGACGCCACGTTTTACCTGACCTCCTCGCTGGGGGGAAATTTCATTGTCGACGGCGAAAAAAAAGGCGGCACCATTGTCGGCACGACGATCAACGGGATTTTTATAACAACCTTTGAATCCGGGGTGGTCTTGGGAGATACGGAAATCGCGGCCTCCATCCCGGGGACTGCCATCCGGGGAACCACAATCATAACACTCGTTTAACCTTTTTGACCACAGAGGGAGGAAAAAACACATGAAGCGGTTGGCCACCCTAATGAGCCTGTTAACGATCGCAGCCTTGGCGATGCTGGGCTGCTCCGCCAACACCTCGTCTTCCAGCGGCTACGGCTCCGGATCGGGTTACAGTTTGAACATCACCACCTCCAACAGCTCGGTCCCGGAGGGCGGCAGCACCACCCTGATCGTAACCGCCAAGGACGGGCAGGGCAACCCGGTGAACGATTCGGTGACGCCCATTACCTTTTCTTCCACCCTGGGTGGGTCCTTCAGTCCCGCCACTCCCTTTTTGTCCAGCGGGGTCACCTCCACCGTGTACACGGCCTCCGGCGGGACCACCGCTACGACGACCACAGCCACCGTCGGGGTAACGCAGATTACCGCTTCATACAAGGGCGCCTTCGCCTATATGAGTATCTACGTCTTTAAGCCTTAACCGGCGTTTTCCCGGCTACGCCCATTAAAATCCCCCCTCCAGGGGGATTTTGCTTTCCACTATCTTTTGGCGGCCCTCATGTCCACGGCTGTATTCATCTGGAAGCATCTTATCTCTGGATCAACGCTCCGCCTGGTCACCCTTGTTCTGGGCTGGCCGCTCTTGATCCTTTGCCCTTCCCCGGCAGCGGCCCAGACCTTTCTCTCCCCGGACAAGGTTTTTCAGCCCCAGGTCCGGGCCCTGGACGACCGCCATCTGGAGGTCTTCATCCGCATCGCGGAAGGGAATTACCTGTATAAAAACAAACTCAAATTCGGAATTCTCCCGGCAACCGTCAGGGCGACGGCCTTTACCCTGCCCAAAGGACAGTCCAAGGACGACCCGGTATTCGGGCCTACCGAAATCTACCGTCAGACCTTACGGTTCACCCTGCCCCTGCTGCGGGAAGACC
The DNA here is from genome assembly GCA_025454185.1 of Thermodesulfobacteriota bacterium. Lineage (GTDB taxonomy): Bacteria > Desulfobacterota > RBG-13-43-22 > RBG-13-43-22 > RBG-13-43-22 > JACRCK01. The sequence continues at coordinate 1,918 of JALOOY010000153.1, read as the reverse complement.
CGACAGTCCGATCCCTGGTCCTGACCATAACCTTTCAGGCCTGCTCCGACCGCGGGTTGTGCTATCCTCCTACCGAGCGGAAAATCGAAGTGTCCCTCCCCCCGCCGGCCGCCGCGACCGGTCCCGCTTCTCCGGCCGGGAAACCCGGGGAAACAGGCGACGAGTCTTCCCGAATAACCGACTTGTTGACGCAAAGCAACTTCCTCTGGGTCCTGCTCAGTTTTTTCGGTTTCGGCCTGCTGCTCTCCCTGACGCCCTGCGTCTTCCCTATGATACCCATATTATCGGGCCTGATCGTCTCCCAGGGGGCCGGGGTGACCAGGCAAAGGGGATTTCTCCTGTCCCTGGTTTATGTGTTGGGTATGGCCATAACCTACGCCCTGGCCGGCGTATTGGCCGGCCTGAGCGGTTCCCTGCTATCCACTTTTCTGCAAAACCCCTGGGTCCTCGGCGTCTTCGCCCTGGTCTTTGTGCTCCTGGCCCTTTCCATGTTCGGCTTTTATGAACTGCAATTGCCGAGCCGCCTGCAAAGCCGGCTGTCCCAAACCAGCAACCGCCTTCCGGGGGGCAATCTCTTGGGGGTCCTGTTCATGGGCGCCGTATCGGCCCTGATCATCGGCCCCTGCGTCACCGCACCCCTGGCCGGGGCCCTCCTTTACATCAGCCGGGCCCAGAATCTCTGGCTGGGAGGATCGGCCCTTTTCGTCCTGGCCCTGGGCATGGGCGTTCCGCTGCTGGTCATCGGTACTTCCGCCGGCGCCCTGCTGCCCCGGGCCGGAGGTTGGATGGAGGCCGTCAAAAAGTTTTTCGGGATCCTGTTGCTGGCCGTGGCCCTCTGGCTGGTCTCCCCCTTTATGGCCCTGGCCCTGCAGATGTTTTTATGGAGCGCCCTGCTGATCATTTCCTCCATCTTTTTGCGCCCGCTGGATCCGCTGCCGGAAGGCGCCGGCTACTGGGCCCGGTTCGGAAAAGGAATCGGTTTTTTTATCCTCCTGGTGGGGACGGTCTACCTGGTGGGTTCCTTGAGCGGCAGCCAAAACCTCTATCAGCCCTTGTCCGGTATTTTGGCCAAAGGGTCCGCCATGGACCCGTCGGCTAACGAAGGGCGTTCTTTTCAACCGATTGCTCGAATGGAGGAATTGGATCAAGCCCTGAAATCGGCGGCTGAAAGGCCTGTCTTACTCTACTTCGGAGCGGAGTGGTGCACCTCCTGCAAAGGAATGGAGCGTTCCGCTTTCAGGGACCCCGGGGTTCGTGAAAAATTAAAAAAATTCCGCCTTCTCAAGGTAGATATGACCGAGAACAGCCCGGATCATCAGGCCTTGCTGAAAAAATTTTCCCTCTTTGGGCCGCCCGCTGTCCTTTTTTTCAGGCAGGGGCAGGAAATCCCACCAGCGCGCATGATCGGCGAACAGGATGCCCGGCAATTTCTGAGCCACTTGGATTTTTTACGACACATGGATCTGGCCCTTAGGCCTTAATGCCAAGACAATATTTCCCGTTGTAGCATAGCCACCCCCGGCTGTGCCGTGGTTCCGACTAAACCCCTTCCAGATCCCTCTTTTTCTCCAGGTATTCTTCCTTGTTGATCTCACCCCTGGCGTACCTTTTTTTAAGGATTTCCAGGGCCGACTCCGTGGGCTCCCCCCGCTCCCTGCCGATTACTTTCCCACTGCGCAACCCCCGTATTAAGAGTATGATCAATAGAACAAGCAAAACCCAGAACAGGATCATCCCCACCGGGCCGAACCAGGCCATGGGACCCCACCAGCCCATCATGCCCGGCCCCCAGCCGTAGTACTGGCGGTAGTCGGCCAGCACCGACCTGGGTATTAACCCTAAGTCCAGAGATACCAAGAACCCGATCAACCACCATTTCCTCCCTGCGTTCATTTTCATGATCTGCCGGCTCCTTTCC
>JALOOY010000152.1 GCA_025454185.1 Thermodesulfobacteriota bacterium | reverse complement strand
GGCGAACACGAGCCCCTTATTCCTTCAGGTGCCTTTTGACCGCGGCCTTCAGCTCGGTCAGGTCCGACGATTTAACCACATAGTCGTCGGAAGCCCAGACCGAAAAATCCTGCTTGAATTCGCTGTAGGCCGAACAGAGGATGACCGGGATCTGGGGCTGCTTCTCTTTGATGATCCGCAGGGTATCGATGCCGTTCATCTCGGGCATGCGGATGTCCATGACGATCAGATCGGGCAAGCGGTCCGGGTCGTCCAATTTTTCCAACACCTCCCGGCCGTTGCCGGCCAGGATGACCTCGTAGCCTTCCTCTTCGAATTCCTCCTGATACAACCGCTGCAAGGCTTCTTCGTCATCGGCGATTAAGATTCTTTTCATGATGATTCTCCTCCCCGTTTATTCGGACTCCCCGGAACATTTTCTGGGCCTCCTGGATCAAGGGCAATTTGATGAAGAAAGAGACCCCTTCTCCGGGTCGGTTGTCGATATCCACTTCCCCGTAATGCCGGGTAATGATTTTGTGCACGATGGACAGCCCCAGCCCCGAGCCGCTGGCTTTGGTGGTAAAAAAAGGGTTGAAAATGTTATGGAGCAGCTCGGGCGGGATCCCGCCGCCGGTATCGCGGATCTCGCAGACTACCCAGGGCTGGTCGGGGCCCGCCGGGGGCGCGGTGCGGATGGTCAATACGCCCCCTTGGGGCATGGCCTGGAGCGCGTTCAGCAGCAGGTTGTAAAAGACATGCCGGATTTGCCGTTCGTCGCAATAGACCTGGGGGACCGGCGTCAATTCTTTCTGGACCGTGACCCGACTGGCCTCCAACTCCCGCCGGATCAACTCCAGGGCCCCTTCGACGATCCGGTTCACATCCGTTTCCTGAAAACGGCCCCGGGTATCCTGGGAAAAATCCAGGATTTCGTTCAGGGTCTTCTCCAGGCGCTCCACTTCGTTGATGATGACCTGGAAGTAGGTCTGGACCTGGCTGTCGTCCTGGAACCTGCGGTTGAGGCGGCGGACGAAACCACCGATGGAGACCAGGGGGTTGCGGATTTCGTGGGCCATGCCGGCCGCCATTTCCCCCAGGGCCGTCAATTTTTCCGATTCCAGCAGTTGCTCCCGGGCCGATTTCAATTCCCGGTTGGTCTTTTCGATAAAGTCATAGAGCCGGGCATTCTCGATGGCCAGGCCGGCCTGATGGGCCAGCATGGACAGGATGCGCAGGTCCTCCCGGTTGATGGTCTGGTCGTCGGCGCGGCGATCCACGGCGATCACACCGATCACTTTGTCCTTGGCATAGATGGGTACGGTAGCGAAGGCGGTGACTCCCAGTCGCTCCACCAGGGCTTTATTGGTGCGGGGATCGTCCCGGGCCTGTTCCACCAGAAAACTCCGGCCCTCCAGGACCGTGTCGGTCAGGATCCCCTGTCCTTTTTGCAGGGGAATTTTCAGATCCCGCAGGGCCCGGTCCAGGGCCTCGGTTTCCGGGGTCAAACGGTCGGCCCGGGCGATGAGCAGTTGGCTCAACTCCGGGCCGTACGGGCCCCTTCCTTCTGCACCCGTTTCCGGGACATGGGAAGAGCTTTTTACCGCATCGAGGGTTTTGGTCTCTTCGTTGACCAGCAGAAGAATCGCCCGATTAAAGCCCAACCCCTGTTCCAGGGTGATCGATTCCAGGATAATGGCCAGCAGTTCATCATAGGAAGCCCTGGTCATCATGGCGCTGTTGATCTGGTAGAGGATCGAGAGGCTTTTCACCATCTGCTCATTGGTGCGGGCCAGGGTTTCGATCTGCTGAAAGGTCAGGGCGTTCTCCAGGGAACTGGCGATAATATTGCCGATGGTGGACAGGACCGCCAGATCGTCCTGACTGAAGCCGATGGCCTGGTCCATTTCCGTTCCGGCTATTCGCCCGTGGACGCATAACCGTCCCCGGTAAGGTCCCTTGAAGGTCAAGGGGGCGCACATGAAGGACCCGCCGGTTGCGGAAGGGACCTCGACCGACCCGGCCCGGGAATGGGGCCGGGGGGGTGCAGCGGATTCCGGAGGAGCAATGTAAGGCCCCTGGTTTCCCAGGGCCTCCTTCCGCAGGTTCCCCCGGAGGGCCTGTGGGACCTGGCCGAATTCTGCTTCGACCTTGGGGGAGCCGTCTGCGCCGTCCACGATGGTCAGGGCCGCGCCTCGGGCGTTGAGGACCTGGGCGGTGATGGAAACAGTCTTCCGGATCAACTCGTCCAGTTCCAGGGTGGCCCCGATCACTTTGCCCACCTGGTAGAGGACGCTCAATTCTGCTATGCGCTTTTTGGCCTCCGTATAGATCCGGGAGTTCCGGATGACCCCGGCCAGTTCCCGCCCGGCGATTTCCAGCAGGGCCTGTTCCCCCTGGTTGAACTCGCGGGACTTGAGCGAAAGGAGGCACAATACGCCGTAGAGGTAGTTGTCGTCCTCCACGGGCCAGGCCGCGAGGGCGGCAAAACCCCGGAATACAGGGATTTTCAGCAGGCCCTTGTGCTCCTTACGGTTCAAGCGGGTGATGAAGAGCGGCCGGCGGTCTTTGAGACAATCCGCCAGCAGATGGCGGCCCAGGGGGGCCGGCCAGGGTTCCGGAGCATCGGCCCGGGGGCTGACGCCCTTAAGCTCCAGGACTTCCTTGTTGGCCGATTGGATGAACAGGACCCCGCGATCCACCCCTTCCCGCTGGCTGATGATGTCCAGAATCCCCTGGAGGCGCCCTTCAAAATCGATGGTGGAATTGGCGACCTGGATGATCTTTTTGATCAGATGGAGCTTGGTTTCCACCGGTTTACTGGTTCCTCTTCCCGGCGGCCGCCTTTTGGTAGAGTTCCTGATAGGCCAGGGCCGACCGGGCCCAGGAAAAATCCTGGGCCATACCCCGCTGCATCAGACGGACCCAGCGCGGTTTGTCCCGGTAGACCGCCAGGGCCCGCTGGACGGTTTGAAGCAGTTTGTCGGCTTCGTAATCGCGGAATTTAAAGCCCGTCCCCTGGTCGGTCTGGGGATTATAGTCTTCCACCGTGTCATCCAGCCCCCCCACACCCCGAACGATAGGGATGGTCCCATAGCGCAAGGCGTACATCTGATCGAGGCCGCAAGGTTCGTAACGGGAGGGCATGAGCAACATATCGGCCCCGCCCTGGATCTGGTGGGCCAGGTTGTCCTGATAATTCATCTCCAGACCGATCTGCCCGGGATATTTCTTGGCCAGGTCCTGGGCCCAGTTCTGGTACTGGTCCACGCCCTGCCCCATGAGGATCACTTCCATTTCCAGGTCCATCAATTTGGGGAAGACCTGGCGAATCAGGTCCAGGCCTTTACGGTCCAGAAGCCGGGAGATGACCGCCACGATGGGGCATTCGGCCTTGCGCTTCAGTTGGAAGCGCTCCTGTAATTGGGCCTTGCCCAGCTTCTTGTTTTCCAGGGCGGCGCCGGAAAAGGGGGCCGGCAGATGGGGGTCGTTTTCCGGGTTCCAGATTTCGTAGTCCACCCCGTTCAGCACGGCGTAAAGGTCGCCGCCGCGTCCCTGGAGCACACCTTCCAGGCCGAAGCCGTTTTCCGGGGTCAAGATTTCCTTCCGGTAGGTGGGACTGACGGTGTTGAGGATATCGGCGAAGATGATTCCCCCCTTCATCAGGTTTATCTTCCCGAAAAATTCCAGCCCCTGGGGAGTGAACAATTCCCAGCCCAGTCCGGTGAGGTGCAGATCGTAATGCCAGAATAGTCCCTGATAACCGAGATTATGGATGGTGAAGAGGCTGGCTGTATTTTGCAGTTGCGGCTGGGCGCGGTAGAGGGTTTTCAAGTAGACCGGGATCAATCCCGTCTGCCAGTCCTGGCAGTGGATTACGTCTGGGCTCCATGGCAGGGCGGCGCACAATTCCAGGACGGCCCGGGAGAAAAAAATGAACCGTTCGGCGTTGTCCTGGTAGTCGCCGTATTCGTTGCCGTAAAGCCCCTCGCGGTCATAGAGATCGTCCCGGCCGATCAGATACACCGGGACCCCTTCCCGGAGGCTGGCTTGAAAAACGCGGGCCGGTTTCTTCATCCAGGAGATGGGTACCTCCAGGGTCACTTCCAGGGGCTTCAGGGCCGGCTTCAGGGGCTGCGCCAGCCGATATTTGGGCGTAACCACCCGGACCTCGTGCCCCAGCCTCGAGACATAGAGCGGCAGGGCCTGGGATACGTCGGCCAGCCCGCCCGCCCGGGAAAAAGGAGCGACTTCGGGAGTGGCGAAGAGGACCTTCATGGGCCCTCCGTCAGCGAGACATCCCGCAGGAATTTAGCGGCCTCTTCCGGTGGGGTGGGGTTGATATAAAAACCAGAACCCCACTCGAATCCGGCAATGCGGGTCAATTTGGGGACCACCTCAAAATGCCAGTGATAATACTCCTGGTGATTCTCCTTTACGGGGGAGGTGTGGAGCATGAAATTATAGGGACGTTTGTTCAGGGCCTTGTCCAGGCGGCGCAGGGTTTCGGAAAAAATCTCGGCCAGGGAGCGGAACTGATATTCGGTTATTTGCGTATAATCGGCATTATGGCTCTTGGGAATGATCCAGACTTCAAAGGGCGAGCGGGGGGCAAAGGGGGCGCAGACCAAAAAATCCTCGTTTTCAGAGATGACCCGCGTCTTCTGTTCGATTTCCTGACGGAGGATGTCGCAGTAGACGCAGCGGTCCTTGTAACTGAAATATTTTTTGGAGCCGTTCAGCTCCTCGGAGGCGATTTCCGGGATGACCGGCAGGGCAATCAGTTGCGAATGGCTGTGCTCCAGGGAGGCCCCCGCCGACCGGCCCTGATTTTTGAAAATAAGGATATAGCGGAACCGCGGGTCCTTGGAGAGGTCCACGATGCGATCCCGGTAGGCCCGGAGCACGTCTACAAAACGATCCAGGGGCATGGTGGAGAGGGTCTCGGCGTGATCCGGCGTCTCAATGATGACTTCGTGGGCGCCGATGCCGTTCATCTTGTCGTATAATCCTTCGCCGACCTTGCCCAGTCCGCCTTCGATAACCAGGGCCGGAAATTTGTTGGCTACCACCCGCATGGTCCAGCCGGGGGTATTGGGGCCCGTACCCGAAGGCCGGTAGGCGACGATTTCAGGAGGCGTGGTTTTTTCGTTGCCGGGGTCAAAGGGGCAGAAACCGCCCTTGGCCGTCTCTTCTTCCGGGGCAAAATCGAAAGGCCGCTTGGCCCTTTCCGTAGAAATAATGACCCAGCGGCCTACAATAGGGTCCTTGCGCAATTCGGGCATAGCCACCTCCTGGTCGATTGGTGCCTGTAAACCGGCCGGAAAATACCATTAGCTAAATAGTAACACTGTTCCATGGATTTGTATACGCCAAAGCGTTTCTTTCCTCTTGACAGGGGACGATCTTCTCCTTAAAAAATAAGGGATGTTCGGCAAAATGAAGAGCCCTTATCCCGCCCGCGTCCTTATCCTGTTCTGCTGGGCCATCTTGTTGACCTTG
>JALOOY010000151.1 GCA_025454185.1 Thermodesulfobacteriota bacterium | reverse complement strand
AAAAATAGTTTGGGGAAATTGTCGTTGAAGAAAGACTGGCTTCAAGGTTTTGAAGATCAAATGAAGATCAACACGATCCAATGGCTGCCGATAGAAAAGCGGCATTGCGAACAGGTCTCCCGGCTTCCCTTTCACCATCGAGACCCCTTTGACCGCATGCTTATTGCCCAGGCCCTGGTTGAGGACCTGACCCTGGTCAGCAGCGATGCCTCTTTTGCGGCCTACCAGGTGCCCTGCCTCTGGTAGGGTTACTTTTCCCCTTTTTACTTCTTCTTTATTCTTACCCCTTCTTCGATCTGGTTGGTGGGATGGGAGATGACCCAGTCACCTTCCTGCAAACCCTTCGCGATCTCCACTTCCCGCGGGTTGCGTTGGCCAACCTCCACGGTCTGCTTACGGGCCCGGCGGTCGCGCTGAATAAAAACAGCCCAGTCGCCGCCGGAGCGGAACAGGGCGCCGGACGGCACCGTCAGCACGTTCTGCCCTTGCCAGATGACGATGCGGGCCTCCACGCGGTAATCGTCGCCCAAGGGCCCGGGGGGTTCCAACAGGTCGGCCACCACGTAGACCCGCTGCTCTTCGATACCCAGGGCCGAGACCTTGGTAAAGCCCTGGCTCTCCACGGTCCGGACCCGGGCCGCCAATTCCCGGGCACCACCCCAGTTTTCCAGCCTGACCGCCATGCCCGGCCGGACTTTTACCGCCTCGCTGGACAAAAGATCGATCACCACTTCCAGCCGGGTGGCGTCACCCAGGACCAGCAGCGGGGTCCCGGCCGAAACCACCCGCTCGCTTTTTTCCGGAATTTTCAGGACCCGCCCGTTCACGGGCGACCGCAACACCAAAAAGGCGCCATCCCTGCCTTTATCTGACGCCAGCAGCCTGGCCCGAGCCATTTTCACTTCATAGACCGCGGCCATGGCCCGGGACTTGGCGGCTTCCAGCTCCCTGGCACTGGTTATCTCCCCCTTTTCCGCCTGTTCGAAGGCCTGTTTTGAGATTCCCCCGGTTTTGAATAACCGTTCATAACGGTCCCGCTCGCGCCGGGCCTGCTCATGAACGGCCCGGGCCTCTGCCGCCCGCTCTTCGGCGGCCTGCTGCAGGGCCTGCGTCATCTGGATGCGGGCGTTTATTTCGGCCAGTTCCCGGGGATCGAGGGGCGACGGGAAGACCCGGGCCACCACCTGCCCCGCCTTCACCTGGTCCCCTTCCTGCCAGTCCAGCCGCATTACCCGCCCGGCAACCGGGGCGGCTATCACATAGCGATCCCGGGCCCGGGTCCGGCCCTGCTCATCGACCGTAACCGTCAAGGGGCCTTTTTGGGCCTGCACCAAGTCCACCGGCAGCGGCCGGGGCACCCAGAACCAGACGATCAACGCGGCCAGGCCCAAAACCGCCAATCCCATCAGCAGTTTCTTTTTTACGTTTTTCATGGATCTTTTTCTTTGCGCCCTATGTGTCTTGGCGGTGATCACTATTCCCGGGTTTTCAATACCGCTACCAGATCCAGATGCCGGATACGCCGCCTGACGAACAAGCCCGAGATAAAAGCCGACGCCCCCACGATCAAGAAGGCCAGGGCGTAGGTTTGGCCGCTGATCACCAACGGCATCCGGTACAGTTCGGATTCGGCGGCCCGGATGATCAGGGCCGCCACGCCCCAACCCAGCAGCCAGCCCAGTGGAACGGCCAGCAGGGTCAGCAGGGCCTGCTCCCCGAGCAGCAGGAAGGTCACTTCCCCCTGGGTAAAACCCAGGACCCGAAGACTGGCCAGTTCATTCCCCCGTTCCGAAAGGGCGATGCGAGCCCCATTATAAACCAGCCCGAAGGCGATGATGCAAGCAAAAGCGACCAGCATGGTAGTGGAAATGGCCATGTTCTCGGCGATGGTCTTTTTGAAGCTCTCCAGCATGGACTCCCGAATGGCCACCCCCCCGACCGCCGGGGTCTGCTTGAGTTCCGCATACAATCGCGAGGCGCCCAGCGGGTCCACGGCGAGGTAGGCCCCGGAAACCGCCGGGTCCTCCTCCAGGAGGCGGTGCAGGGCCCGAATGTCCATATAGGCCGCGAGCCCGATCAGCTCATCCACCAGTTGGGAGACCACCACCGGACGGACGGGCCGCCTGCCTTCCAGGACCTCCACCTGCAGGATATCCCCGGGACGCACTCCCAGGATCCCGGCCAGCGTGGTGGTCAACACCAGCCCCTCCGGGGGCAGCGAAACGGGTTGAAGCCGGGAATCCATCAGGGACCTGAGCCGCCCGTCCGGGGAAAGTCCGGAGATGCCCAGCCTTTTCGAACGGTGTTCATAGCGCAGGCGGGCCGGCACCATGCGGAAAGTTTCGGAAAAGAGTACGCCCGGCAGCCGGTCCACTTCATGCCCTATGCGGCCCGGCCGCGGATTGTGAAACAGGACGGCCGCATCCTCCCTCTGGATCTCTTCGAACTGAACGCGCATGATATAGTCCACCGCGTCGAAGCTGTAAAATCCCACCACCAGGATGGCCACCGCCCAGGCGATGCCGAAAATGCTCAGGAAGGCCTTCATTTTCTTCCGGACCAGGTGGCGCAGGATCATGCGGGAGGAAGGGTGAAAAAACCGCAGCAGGCCCCAACGTTCGAGTCGTCCGGTGTGAAAACGGACCGGGAGCTCGGGCCGCATGGCCTCGGCCGGCGGCAGGACCGTGGCCTTCCGGACCGCGGTCAGGGCCCCCAGGCCGGCCGAACCACCACTGATCACCAGGGACCAGCCGATCAGGGCCGGAGTCAACCCGAAGCGCAGGCGCGGAAAATGAAAAAAGCGGGCGTACAGGTCCGCCAGGCCGGTGCCGAACCAGATCCCCAGGGCCACCCCCAGCAGAGACCCGCCGGCAACGATGACCAGGGCGAATTGCAGATAATGCCAGCCGATAGCCCAGCGCCCGTACCCGAAGGCCTTCAGGATGGCGATCTGCGGACGCTGCAAGGCAATGATCCGCGACAGGACGATATGAATCAGAAAAGCCGCGATACCGAGAAATATGGAAGGGATAAAAATACCGGTTACCTGGTCCTGTTTAATCTCGTCCGCCAGAAAGCGGTGCGAAAGGTGCTCGTCCCGTCCGTAAGCCCCCAGGCCGCCATAGTCCGCCAGCAGGGCGTCGAGACGGGAGAGGACCTCGGCCTCCAGGGCCCCGGGGGCCAGGGTAAGGGAAAGGTCGTTGAAGCCGTCTTTGAGATCAAAGGCCGCAGCCAGCACTTCCCGGCTCATCCAGAGGACGCCGAAGCGGCGGTTATCGGGGAAGACCTCGGCCCCCCGAATTTCATAGACGTATTCCGGGGAAATGGCCACCCCCACGATGCGCAGAAGCTGCCGGCGCCCGTTCAGGATCGCCCCCAGACGATCGCCCACCTGCAGACGGTTGGCCTCGGCAAAGGCCTCGCTGACGATCACCTCGTCCCGCCCACGGGGATCGATATATCGGCCCGCTCTCAGAAAAAGGTCGTTGAGCCGGGGCCGGTGGGTTTCTGGAATCGACACCAGCCGGCCGGTGGCCGGTTCATCCAGGTTGGGCACATCCAGGGCCACCTCATAGACGACCCGGGTTTCCATCTGGGCCACACCCGGGATGGCGGCCAGGCGCTGCGCCAGGCTTTCCGGGGCCCTTTTGACCTGAGCAAAGACATCGGCAAACCGAAATTCGCGGTAATACTCCGCCTGGGAGACAACCAGCGAGTCGTAGGCGCCGCGCATGGTGATATAGGTGGCCATACCGCAAGCCACGACCAGCATGATCGCCAGGACCTGGCTGACCAGGTGGCGGAGATCACGAAGCAGTTTGCGGTTTAGGCTGGTCATAGGGAATGATTTTTTAAATCCGAAAATTCGAAATCCGAAATCCGAAACAAATCCAAATTTTCAAAATTCCAAAGACCGAAACGAAAACGTTTTGAATTTTGGATTTCGGTCATTTGAATTTGTTTCGAATTTCGAGTTTCGAATTTCGAGTTTAACTTAATGAAACTCTGTTTTTTATCACTTTGGAGGAAATATGGATCAAAAACTGATTGAACTGATGGCCGATCTCAAAGAAGAGGAAACCGCGGCCCGGGTCCAGGAACTGGTGGAAGCCAAGACCGATCCCCTGGAGATCCTGGCCGCGGCCCGGGCGGCCATGGAAGTCGTGGGCAAGCGCTTCGAGACGTCTGAATATTTCATCCCGGATCTGGTCATGGCCGGGGAGATCCTGACGGCTATTACCAACATCGTCAAACCTTTGTTGACCCAGGACGCGGAAGGCCCCAAGAAGGGCAAGGTCCTGATTGCCACCGTGGAAGGCGATATCCATGACATCGGCAAGGACATCGTCGTCTTCATGCTGGAGGTGAGCGGCTACGAGGTGCGGGACCTCGGCATCGATGTGCCCGTCGACACCGTGGTGGAAAACATCCGGGAATTCCAGCCCCGGGTGGTGGGGCTGAGCGCCTTCCTGACGCTGACCTACGAGTCCATGAAGCAGACCATCAAAGCCATCGAGGCGGCGGGACTGCGGGAAAACCTGAAGATCATGATCGGCGGCGGCCAGATCGACGAAGAGATCCGGCAGTATGTGCGGGCCGATGCCTACGGCCGCGACGCCGTCGCCGCCGTCAACCTCTGCAATCAATGGATAGGAGCGTGACCATGGCCGCCTCACCAGCCGAACTGTATCAAGAAAGGGAAAAACGGGTGATGGACGCCATCGCCCTGAGCAAACCCGATCGGGTGCCCCTCGAGGTCTTTTTCGCCTTCTTCCCGGCCCGCTACTGCGGTTTTACCGTAGAGGAACTCATGTACGACGGCGAAAAACTGTTTCAGGCCCAGTGGAAGACCATGGTGGACTTCGCCCCCGACATGGATCAGAACCCCTTCGCCCTGCGCCTGTTGGGGCCGATTCTGGAAACGGTGGATTTCAAGCCTCTGAAATGGCCCGGCCACGGCGTATCCGCCAACCGGACCTACCAGTACGTCGAAGGGGAGTACATGAAGGCGGAGGAATACGACCATTTCCTGCTGGATCCCACCGACTTCATGATCCGCCGCTTCTGGCCCCGCATCATGGGGGCCTTGAGCGGCCTCCAGCAACTTCCGCCGCTTCACAGCATCATCAGCTATTATATGGGCATTTCCATGGGCCTCCGGGGCTTTGCCGCGCCGGAGGTCAAGGCGGCCCTGGAAACGCTGGTCAAGGCCGGGGAAAAATCCCAGGAGATCGCCGCCTGGTCCATGCGCTTTGTCCGGGAGGCCAAAGAGGCGGGTTTCCCCATGCAGTTCGGCGGCATCAGCCAGGCGCCTTTCGATACTCTGAGCGACTTCTTCCGCGGCATGAAAGGCACCATGCTCGACATGTACCGCCGTCCGGAAAAGGTGGTGGCGGCCTGCGAAAAGCTGCTTCCCTTCATGGTCGAGATGGCGGTGAACGCCACCCGGGCCACCGGGAATCCCCGGGTGTTCATCCCCATT
>JALOOY010000150.1 GCA_025454185.1 Thermodesulfobacteriota bacterium | reverse complement strand
GTCTCGATCGGGCACATCCGGCCGTAATGGGTGGGGTGCACGTCGCGCACCTCGAAGCCGGCCCGTTCCCGGGTCAAGCCCCCCGGCCCCAGGGCGCTGAGACGCCTTTTATGGGTGATCTCCGACAGGGGATTGGTCTGGTCCATGAACTGTGACAACTGGCTGGTGCCGAAAAACTCCTTGACCACGGCGGCCACCGGTTTGGGATTGATCAGGTCGTGGGGCATGAGGGTCTCGATCTCCTGCAGGGTCATCCGTTCCTTGATGGCCCTTTCCATGCGCACCAGCCCGATGCGGTACTGGTTCTCCAGCAGCTCCCCCACGGCCCGGACCCGGCGGTTGCCCAGGTGGTCGATGTCGTCCACCGGCCCGTTGGCGTCCTTCAGTTCGATGAGTTTCTTCACGGCCAGGAGGATGTCCTCCTTGCGCAGGGTCCTTTCGTCCAGGGGTACGTCCAGGCCCAGCCGGTGGTTCAATTTCAGCCGGCCCACGGAGGACAGGTCGTAATTCTCCGGGTTGAAAAAGAGGTTGTAAAAAAAGTTGCTGGCCACCTCCAGGGTGGGCGGATTGCTGGGCCGCAGCTTCTTATAGATCTCGATGATGGCCTCTTCGGAATGGGCCACCTTGTCGATGAGCAACGTGTCGCGCAGGGAAGAACTCACGTTGACCCCGTCGATGAACAGCAGGTCCAGGGCCGGCAGCTTCTTCTGCATGATCAGGTTCAGTTTTTCCCGGGTCAACTCCTCGTTGCTTTCCACCAGGACCTCCCCGGTCTCGGGGTCCACCACTTCCTGGGCCAGGTAATAGCCCTCGATGTCCTCGGGGCGGGCCGGCAGGGAGGTGATCTCGGCTTCCTGAAGCTGTTTGATGATCCGCTTGTTGATCTTCCGGTTTTTCCGGACGATGACCTCCCCCGTCAGGGGATGGATGATGTCCCGGGGGGCCTTCTTGCCCAGCAGGAAATCGGGATTCACCTCCCGGCGCAGTTTGCCGTCCTCGATGGTGATCCGCTCCCGTTCGTAAAAATAGTTCAGGAGTTCCTGGTTCGAGTAGCCCAGGGCCTTGAGCAGAATGGTCACCGGGAATTTTCGGCGCCGGTCGATGCGCACGTAGAGATGATTTTTCGGGTCGAATTCCAGGTCGATCCAGGAGCCGCGCAGGGGGATGACCCGGGCCGAGTAGAGCAGCCGCCCGCTGCTGTGGGTTTTGCCCTTGTCGTGGTCGAAAAAAATCCCGGGCGAGCGGTGCAACTGGCTGACCACCACCCGCTCGGTGCCGTTGATGATGAAGGTGCCTTTGGGCGTCATCAGCGGGAGGGTGCCGAAATAGATGTCCTGTTCCTTGATGTCCCGGATGGTCTGGCTGCCCGTGTCCTTGTCCAGATCGTAGACGATGAGGCGGACCGTTATCTTCATGGGCACCTCGTAGGTCATGCCCCGCTGCAGACAATCCGCCTCATCGTATTTCACCTCGCCGAAACTGTATCGAACGAATTCCAGGGAAGACAAGCCGCTGAAATCCCTGATGGGGAACACGCTTTTAAAGACCCCCTGGAGGCCGGTATTCTCCCGCCGGTCGGGGTCCGCGTTCACCTGCAGAAAGCGCTCGTACGACTGCTTCTGCATGTCCATCAGGTTGGGGATATCGATGATCTTTTCGATATGGCCGAAGTTCTTTCGAAACCGTACGTTGAGGAAAGACCGATCCTTCATTCTTGCTCCTTACACGTTTAGGTCTGTGGGGGAAGATCCGGAGCGGCGGCCCGCTCCGGTCGCCTTTACTTGATTTCCGCGGTGCCCCCGGCGGATTCGAGCTGCTTCTTGATGTTCTCCGCCTCTTCCTTGGGGATCCCCTCCTTGATCGTACTGGGCAGGTTCTCCACGGCGTCCTTGGCCTCTTTCAGCCCCAGGTTGGTGATGGCCCGCACTTCCTTGATCACCTGGATCTTTTTGTCCCCCACACCGGTGAGGAGCACGTTGAACTCGGTCTGTTCCTCCTGGGCGGCGGCTTCCGCGGCCGCCGGGGCCGGACCGGCCATGGCCATCATGGGGGCGGCGGCCTTGACGCCGAACTTGTCTTCCAGTTCCTTCACCAGTTCGGACAATTCCAGGACCGTCATATTGGCAATAAAATTGATCACATCTTCCTTGGTAATTTGCTCAGCCATTGTTTGTTCTCCTCCTACGCTGTTTTTGGCTCACTTTGGGCTTTTTCTTCTTCAAGCGCCTTTAAGGTCAATAGTAATTTTTGAATGATACCGGACAGGGCCGAAACCAGGCCGGTGGGAACGGCCACCAGGGAGGACAGCATCTGTCCCAGCAAAACTTCCCGGGGAGGCATCTTGGCCAACTGGCCCACGGCCTCAGCGGCGATGGTCTTGCCCTGCAGCACGCCGCCTTTAAAGACGAATTTTTCCCGGTCCTTGGCGAAGTCGGCCAGAACCTTGGCCGAAGCCACCGGATCCTGATAACTGATGGTGATCCCGCAGGGCCCCAGCAGCGATTCCGTCAGCCCCGAAGCCGGCGTGTCCTGAGCGGCGCGGCGCAGCAGGGTATTCTTGACGACCTGAAATTCATCGCCCCGCTGCCGCAGGTCCCGACGCAGCTTATTGACGGATTCCACGTTCAATCCGGTAAAATCAGCCAGGAAGACGGCCTTGGACTGCCCCAGCCTTTCGTGAAGATCGGCAACGATCTTTTCTTTTTCCGTCCGTTTCAACGCAACAACCCTCCTTTCTCTTTAGAGGTCTTCCGGCCAAAAACCTTTGGGCGCTTTCGCTGAGCCTACCAATGATTTCCGAGTCTCGGCAGGCTGAAAGGTTCCTTTATACCCTTGCGGGCACCTGCGGTCTTGGACCCGACCCTAAGATTATGTATAAACTCGAAATTCGAAATCCGAAACAAGTTCAAATCACCAAAATGCCAACCACCGAAACCCCTCCCCCTCCCTTGATCACGCTATAGCGAGCGGGGTGAGCGTGGGGGTGGGTGAAAACCCCGCCCCACGAAAGGGGGGCTTACCTGGCCAGCTCCTTGGCGAAAACGGGATCCACCTTGATCCCCGGCCCCATGGTGGTGGATATGGTGATGCTCTTCAAATAGGTCCCCTTGGCGCTGGAAGGCTTCAGCCGCAGCAGGCTCTCGAACAGGGACATGATGTTGGGGATCAATTTGTCGCTGCCGAAGGAAACCCGGCCGACGGGGGCATGGACGATCCCGTTTTTTTCCACCCGGAATTCGATCTTGCCGGCTTTGATTTCCCGGATGGCCTTGGCCACGTCGAAGGTAACGGTGCCGGTCTTGGCATTGGGCATGAGGCCCCGGGGCCCCAGGATCTTCCCGATCTTCCCTACCGCTCCCATCAGATCCGGGGTGGCCACGGCCTTGTCGAAATCCAGCCAGCCCCCCTTGATCTTTTCGATCAAGTCGTCGGAGCCCACCACGTCGGCGCCGGCCTCCAAGGCTTCCCGCTCCTTTTCGCCTTTGGCGAAAACCAACACCCGGTTGGTTTTCCCGGTGCCGTTGGGCAGAACCACCGCCCCGCGCACCATCTGGTCGGCGTGCCGCGGGTCCACCCCCAGGCGAACGGCCAGGTCAACGGTTTCATCGAATTTCGCATAGGACGAAGTCACGGCCATCTGGACCGCTTCCTCCAGGCCATACCGTTTCAGGCGGTCTACCTGTTCGCGGGCCTGGGCATATTTTTTTCCTCTTTTTGGCATGGCTTGCTTCCCTACCTCTTTCTGTTTCGTTTCACGAACCGATTTCCAGGCCCATGCTGCGGGCCGTTCCTTCAATGATCCGGACGGCGGCCTTCAGGGTATCCGTGTTGAGGTCCGGCATCTTCAGTTTGGCGATTTCCTCCACCTGGGCCGGGGTGACCTTCCCCACCTTGTCCCGGTTGGGCACCGGGGAGCCCTTGGCGATCTGGGCCGCTTTTTTCAGCAGCACCGCGGCCGGAGGGGTCTTGGTCACGAAGGTGAAGGAACGGTCGGCAAAGACCGTTATGACCACCGGGGTTATCATCCCCTCCTGTCCCTGGGTCCGGGCGTTGAAGGCCTTGCAGAACTCCATGATGTTCACTCCGTGCTGCCCGAGGGCCGGACCGATCGGCGGTGACGGATTGGCCTGGCCGGCCGGTACCTGGAGTTTGATGTAGGCGATTATTTTTTTAGCCATCTTTCCCTGTCTCCTTTAGCGCTGACAGGCAGCCGGCCCGGCGGGCCCGGACCGGCTCCCCTGGTTTCCTATTACAGTTTGGCCACCTGGACGAAATCCAGTTCCACGGGGGTCGAGCGGCCGAAAATACTGATCAGAACCTTGATCTTCCCCTTGTCCGGCTTGACTTCCTCCACCACCCCGTTGAAATTGGAAAAGGGACCGTCGATGACCCGGACTTCGTCCCCCTCTTCAAAAAAGAATTTCGGCTTGGGACGGACGGCCCCTTCGGCCATTTGGGCGATCACCTTTTCGGCCTCATCATCGGGGATGGGGACGGGCCGGACTTTTTCCCCCACGAACCCCGTAACCTTGGGGGTGTCTTTTACCAGGTGCCAGGTTTCGTCGTTCAATTCCATTTTGATCAGCACGTAACCCGGGTAAAATTTACGGGAGGACGTCTTCCGTTCACCCTTGACCAGTTCGACGACCTTTTCCGTCGGCACCAGGACTTCCGAGATCAGGTCTTGCTTGCCCTGGGAGCGCACCTGTTCTTCCAAAGCCACCTTGACCTTGTTTTCAAACCCCGAATACGTATGAACGATATACCATTTATGTGCCACGGATGAACCCCGTCCCCCTTGGCCGAAAGGGCGGCCGCCTCCCGGCCGCCCATCCCGGCGGATTTATCTTCCTAAAACGGTGCTGACCAGTTTCGCCAGGGCCACATCCAGGATCCCCAGGAAAAAAGCCACCAATACGGAGAGGACAATCACCAGGCCCGTAGCGGCCAGGGTTTCCTTGCGAGTCGGCCAGGTGACCTTCTTCATTTCCATTTTCACGTCCCGCAAAAACACCTTGGACTGCTGGACGAACTGGACTTTCTGCGTCCACCCGGAGACCAGTCCCTCGCCGCCGGCTTCCGCTGCGGGACGCTTCTTGACCGCCGGTTTGTCCTCGCGCAGGGCCGGCAGGGGTTTGCTTTCGCCCTCCGCCTTTTCGGAAACCCTCTCGCCGGGCTCGGCCGGCCCGCTTTTTTTCTTCGGTTTAAGTTTTCTCATTTCCCTCGGATCCCGACTCCCGAAAATAGTAGTGGCAGGCCAGGAGGGATTCGAACCCCCATCACCCGGATTTGGAGTCCGGTGCTCTAACCGTTAGAGCTACTGGCCTGCAGGGGTTGGTATGTTCGACGCAGGCTGAATACGCGCGGCTACTTGGTTTCCTTATGCACGGTATGGGTCTGACAAAAACGGCAATATTTCTTGAATTCCAGTTTATCCGGCGTCTTCCGTTTGTTCTTGGTCGTCGTGTAGTTTTTCCGCTTGCA
>JALOOY010000149.1 GCA_025454185.1 Thermodesulfobacteriota bacterium | reverse complement strand
CGGTGCCGAAGTTGCCAAACAAATTCGCGAGGAATTGAAAAAAGAAGTGGAAGATATGAAGGCCAAGAAGGGGGTCGTTCCCGGCTTGGTGACCATCCTGGTCGGCGAAAACCCGGCCTCGGTGAGCTATGTGACCGCCAAGCAGAAGACCTCCAAGGAGCTGGGGTTCTATTCCATCCAGGACAACCAGCCGGCGGACATCAGCGAGGAAACCCTGCTGGCCCTGATCGAGAAATACAACCAGGACCCCCAAATCCACGGCATCCTGGTCCAACTGCCGCTGCCCAAGCATGTGAATGAGACCAAGGTCCTCTATGCCATCAATCCTCAGAAAGACGTGGACGGGTTCCATCCCGTCAATGTGGGCAAGCTGATGATCGGCGAGGCCGATTACCTGCCCTGCACGCCCGCCGGCATCCAAGAATTGCTCGTCCGCTCCGGGGTAGAGACCAAGGGCGCCGAGCTGGTAGTGGTGGGCCGTTCCAATATCGTGGGTAAGCCCATTGCCAATATCATGCTCCAGAAACAAAAAGGGGCCAACTCCACGGTGACCATCGTGCATACCGGGACCCCGCGGGACAAGATCATCGACCATTGCCGCCGGGCCGACATTCTGGTCGTGGCCGCCGGTGTGGCCAAGTATGTGAAGGCCGACTGGGTCAAGACCGGCGCCGCTGTCATCGATGTGGGGGTCAACCGCATCGGCATGAGCGAATCCGGCAAGGCCATCCTGGCCGGTGACGTGGATTTCGATACGGTCAAGGAGGTCGCCGGTCTGATCACCCCGGTGCCCGGCGGCGTGGGCCCCATGACCATCACCATGCTGATGAAAAATACGGTCAAGGCCGCCAAGCTGGCCGCAGGCCTATAGCGGACGGGGGCGCAGCGCCCCCGGATGTAATCGCTGCAGCCATCACCATCGGGATTTGAGGTTGGACCGCCTGGATCCGAAAAAAGGACCGGGACGGGGAGGCCCTGAAAGCCGAAACCCCCGGACTGTGTCCGGGGGTTTTTTTATGGAGGAGGGCTTGTGGACCGAAAAAAGATGACCATAGCGGCGTTGCAGAAAAAGAAGGAAATAGGGGAAAAGATTGCCATGGTGACGGCCTACGATTATTCCCTGGCCGTCTGTGTGGACCAGTCGGAAATAGACCTGGTCCTGGTGGGGGATTCCCTGGGCATGGTGGTTCTGGGCTATGATTCCACGGTCCCGGTTACCATGGAAGAGATGCTGCACCATTGCCGGGCCGTCCGGCGGGGGGTGCGGTTTGCCTTTCTGGTGGGTGACCTGCCGTTCATGTCTTATAACACCAGCCGGGAAGAGGCCATTCGCAATGCCGGGCGGTTTTTGAAGGAGGCCGGTTGTGACGCCGTGAAACTGGAAGGGGGCCTGGAGGTGGTGGAGACCGTGCGGGCCATCGTGGAGGCCGGCATCCCGGTCATGGCCCATATCGGCCTGACCCCCCAGACTGTTTCCAAACTCGGAGGATTTCGGGTCCAGGGACGTGATGCGGAAACGGCCCGGCGGCTCAGCGATTCCGCGCAGGCCCTGGAAAAGGCCGGGGCCTTCTCCCTGGTCATGGAATGCATCCCGGACAAACTGGCGGGGATGATCACCCGTTCACTCCGGGTGCCCACCATCGGCATCGGGGCCGGCCCGGAGTGCGATGGGCAGGTGCTGGTCAGCAACGATCTGCTGGGCACGTACGACAAATTTCAACCGACCTTCGTCAAGCAGTATGCCCGCCTGTATCCCTTGATCCGCCAGGCCCTGGCGGACTACGCCCGGGAGGTTCGGGCCGGGGTTTTTCCGGGCCCTGAACACGTTTTTCCCATGGAAAAAAAAGAACTCGATCGTCTGACCGGCGGGACCCGCAGGAAAAAGAAATGAAAATCGGGTTGGTGGGGCCGGGCGCCATGGGCTGCCTGCTGGCCGTCAAGCTGGTGCGGGCCGGGCTGGAGGTTCGCCTGCTGGACCATCGCCCCGAACGGGCCGCCCTGCTGGAACGGGAGGGGATAGGGCTCGTTTCCGGCGAGGAGGAAATCCGGGAGCGGGTGCCGGTTGCCCTGGAGACGGAGGCCCTGGCCGGCGCGGACCTGATCCTGGTCTGCGTCAAGGCCTACGATACCGAGGCCGTGGCCCGCAAGCTCCGCGACCTTCCCCCGGGGCCTTACATCTTG
Organism: Thermodesulfobacteriota bacterium; assembly: GCA_025454185.1. Taxonomy (GTDB): domain Bacteria; phylum Desulfobacterota; class RBG-13-43-22; order RBG-13-43-22; family RBG-13-43-22; genus JACRCK01. The sequence goes on along the minus strand of JALOOY010000149.1, from coordinate 3,308 downwards.
ACCCTGCAGAACGGCGTGGGCAATGTGGAACTCCTGGGGCAAACCCTGCCCCCCGAGCGGGTCCTGGCCGGCATCACCTCCCACGGCGCCACAGCCCTGGGGCCCGGGCGGGTTCGTCACGCCGGGGTGGGGGATACCTATATCGGGTTGGGTTTCGAGGGCGGGGCAGTGGAGGACCATCCCGGGCTGCTCCTGGCCCGGGCCGCCCTTTCGGCGGCCGGCTTCTTAACCCGGTTGGCGCCCCGCATCTGCAGCCTGATCTGGAGCAAGCTGCTGGTCAATGTGGGGATCAATGCCCTGACGGCCCTGACCCGCCTCCCCAACGGCGGTCTGCTGGATTTTCCGGCCACGGAGCAGATCATGGCCAGGGTGGTGGAGGAAGCGGTTCAGGTGGCCGCGGCCAAAGGCATCCCTTTGATTTTCGATAATCCCTTGGCCGAAGTCCGCAAGGTCTGCCGTTTGACCGGAACCAATGTGTCTTCCATGCTCCAGGACGTTTTGCGGGAAAAGAAAACGGAGATCGACTTCATCAACGGGGCCATCGTGCGGGAAGGCGAAAAAATGGGCCTGCCCGTTCCGGTCAACAGCCTGCTGACCGGGCTGGTGCAGACCCTGGAAAACAGTTACGGGCGGCAGGTCCGCACGTTGCAGGGGGCCTACTCCATAACAACGGAGTACTAATCCCGCACAGTGAAACTGAATACATAATTCTATAATTTGGGCAACGTAAAAGCTGAAACAAAAATGAAGGCCTTGACCACTCTGGGTGAATCTCAGCAGCACCTCGTCATGCCGGTGAAAACCCTTCGATAAACTCAGGGCCGTGAGTCTTGTCGAATGGCCGGCATCCAGGAGGGAATGGATCCGTGCTCCCTGTCCCGCCGCCGGCGGGATGGCCTTCGCCAGGATGACCAGAATACGCGGTTAACAATAACGAAATGGAGCACTAAAGGCCTGGTTTAATCCGAAATCCGAAGCTCGAAGCTCGGAGCTCGAATTCCTGTTTTGGAATTTAGTTAGATAATCAGACGGCGGGCTGAGCAGCCGGGGCACCGGCCTTGGCCGCCAGTTTTTTCCGCTTCAGCTTCCGGTGACGTCGGCGTTCGATTTCCCGGACTCGTTCGATTTTTTTGTGTCGTCCCAAGAGGTCACCTCCTTTCCCAGCAGCGTGGTGTAAAAACTCTGCTATTATGCTTTTTTTCTTCGAACCTGTCAAGGCGGATAGTGGTCTACGAACCTTAATACGAAAATACCGTTCGGCGTGGGGCGTTCGGCGAAGGAGCTACCTGCAGGATTTTACTGCTAAGGGGTTGTGACGCCGCAGGCACTTAGGATGGGGAGTATAGGAAAACGGCCATGGTGAGAAAAACGGTCGGCCCGGAACGAACTCCGCAAGGAGCGGCCCCGAAGAACGACCGGCTCGGGGAACTCGAAAACCTCCGGGAAACAGTACGGCTGCTCCGCCGCAAAAACGAACACCTGACGGCCCTGCACGAAACCTCCCTGGGTCTGATTCACCGCCTGGACAAGGAGGAGCTGCTGGAAGTCATCCTGCAGCGGGCGGCCCGCCTGAGCGGCACGGCCAGCGGATACATCTATCTCCTGGAGCCCGGGGAAGGGGAGATGCAGATGCGGGTCGTCATGGGTTTTTTTGAAAAACAGTTGGGCCGGCGGGTAAAAAAGGGCGAAGGCGTGGGCGGCAAGGTCTGGGAAACCGAGCAGCCCGTGTGGGTGGAAAATTACCACCTGTGGAAAGATCGTATCAGCGACCCTTCCCTGGACGCCCTGCGCTCCGTAGTCGGAATCCCCCTGAAGGACGGCAAGCGTTTTCACGGGGTCATCGGACTGGCCAGTGTGGATCCCGAAAAAAGATTCCAGCCGGAGGACATCGCTTTTTTAGGCCGCTTTGCCGAACTGGCCCTGGTAGCCATCGACAAGGCCAAACTCTACACCGCGGTTCGCCGGGAACTGGCCGAAAGGAAACAAACCGCGGAAACGCTGCGCGAAAGCGAAGAACGCTACCGGTCCTTGTTGACGTCCTCCCCCGATCCCATTGTGGTCTACACCATGAACGGTACGGCTACCTATGTGAATCCGGCCTTTGAGCAGACCTTCGGCTTTTCCGAGGCGGAGGTATCCGGCAAGCAAATCGATTTTGTGCCCCCGGAAAACTGGCCGGAAACGCAAAGGGCGATCCGGCTCATGCTGCGGGGCAAGAAGATCCGGCTTTTCGAGACCAAACGCCTTACCCGGGACGGCCGGGTCCTGGACGTGCAGATCAGTTCGACGATTTATAAGGACCGGGAAGGGCGGCAAGCGGGCAATATCGTCATCCTGCGGGACATCAGCGCCCGAAAACAGGCCGAACAGGAACTGAAAAAATACCGTCACCACCTGGAGGACCGGGTCCGGGAACGAACGGCCGAACTGGCCAAGATCAACACGCAGCTTAAACAGGAAGTGGAGGAGCGCAAACGGGTGGAAAAGGCCCTGCGCCGGCGGGAGGTGGAGCTCAAGGCCCAGTCCCATCACCTGGAAGAAGTCAACACGGCCCTGCGGGTCCTGTTGAAACAGCGGGAGGAGGACCGGAAAGAACTGGGGGAAAAGGTCCTGTCCAATGTGAAAGAGCTGATCGATCCCTACCTGGCCCGGCTGAAAAAGAGCCGTCTGTCCACGACCCAGCAGACCCTGATCGATATCATGGAATCCAACCTCAACCACATCACTTCTCCCTTTGTCAGTACGCTATCGTCCAAGTATTTCAATTTGACTTCCATGGAAATCAAAGTGGCCGACCTGGTCAAGGAAGGGAAAACCAATAAGGAGATCGCCGAACTGCTCTTTCTCTCCAAAAACACGATCTTATTTCATAGGCACCACATCCGGCGCAAACTGCAGTTGCAGAACAAGAAAATCAATCTGCGGGCCCATCTCTTGTCCTATGCCCAGGATGAATAGTGGTTTTTACCCACTATTTACCCACTATTTTATAATCTTGACAACCTTTCCAAAGTTTACTATCAATAACTTCCACCGAAAAACGGATTTTTGATCTTGACATCATTTTTTGATCAAATCTATACTGCGGCAGAAGTTATATTTTAATTGGTTTTCCAGGTAATTAAATTATAATTTTTAAGAAATAAATTATATTGCCCTTATATTGCCCCCCCCACTCATTTCAACCAGGTAACGATGTTCAGGCCGCCTTCCCTGCCCGCAGGTAAGGTTTAGGCATATACTTCCCTTATTCAGGAAGGAGATTCGCCCTATGGCGTCGGAACAGCTTGGGCCGGTAATGCTGAAAG
>JALOOY010000148.1 GCA_025454185.1 Thermodesulfobacteriota bacterium | reverse complement strand
GGCGAGACCCACGAAGTCTGGGAATTGAGGCAACTTTTTGTATTAAGAAGTTTTTGAAACCGGTAACCAGCAACGATCTTCATTTACGTATTCATAACAAAATCAGGAGAGGATAGCAAGGCCCCCGGTTAATGGACCGGACGGCCCGACCTTTATGCGTTTCATCCATACCGCCGATACCCACCTGGGTTTCGAGTTCATCAAAGCCACAAAGAGAAACAGCCTAGGCCGTAAAAAGCGGGCGGACCGCATCGCCGCCAACTTCAAGGCTGTGGCGGACCGGGCCCTGGAAGGCCGGGCGGATCTCTTCATTCATGGGGGGGACCTCTTCAACAAACACTACCTCCCCCGCCTGCTCCTGGAGGAACTGATCCGTCCCCTGGCCGATCTGTCCCGGGCGGGCATCCCGGTCCTGATCCTCCCGGGGAATCACGAACGTTCGGAGTTCCCCTTCGACCTCTTCCACGGCCTTAAAAACCTGGTGGTCTTTGACCGCCCCAAATCGGTCGTCCTCAACGCCGGCGGGTATCGGGTGGGCCTGGCCGGTTTCCCGTTCCTCCGTGATAATTCCAGGGACCTCTTCACCAAGGCCCTGGAAGAAACCGATTATCGGGAGTTACATACCGACGTCAATTTCCTGGTTACCCACCAGGCCTTCGACCAGGCCATGGTCGGCCCCGGCGAATACGTCTTCCGCAGCGGCCGTCGGGATACAGTGGACCGCCGCACCCTGCCCGAAGTCTTCGATTACATCGCCGCCGGCCACATCCACCGCTTCCAGGTCCTGGACCATCCCTGCCGGCCCGGGGTCAAAATCGCCTATCCGGGATCGATCCAGCGAATGAGCTTTGCGGAAAAAGATGAAGAAAAGGGCTTCATCGAAGGAGAATTGGAGGGAGATCAGATCCACATCCGCTTCCGCCCTCTGCCGGCTTATGCCCTGGAAAGCGTAGACATTGCCGCAGCCGGCCTGACCGCCCGGGAACTGGAGCGGGAAATCGAGGGGGAATCCTGGCGGATCCATGAAGACCTGATCATCCGCTTCAACCTGACCGGCGGAGAAACGGCGGCCGACTATCCGGATGCGGATTTCGAACGCCTGCGGGCCCTATTGTCCCCGGTGCTGGAGTGCCAGTTCGCGCTGCGGATCAAGGGCCGTTGGGTGTTCCGATAAAATCGATTCCAGATTTCCTGGTTTTTGCCGATAAGTCTATAATCCCTGTGTCTAACCTTTCCCTCTCAATTTTTAACAAGTCCTTTACAGGTTGTTCCATGAAAAAAAATCCTTTGGGGAACATTCGACGCTCTTTATCGCTGGGGTTGGCCCTTTTCCTACCCCTGGTTTTTTTCCAGGGAGATGCCAAGGTGCAATTTCAATACGTAGAGGTGGACCCGCTGGTGGCCGGCGACTGCAAGGCCGTGGGCGATCTGGACGGGGACGGCTACCCGGACCTGGTAGTGGGCGGCATGCCGGGGGAAGGATTGAACTGGTATCGCAACCCTCATTGGAGCAGGACGGTCATTGCCACGCCGACTACGGAGTTCACCACCGACTGCTCCCTGGGAGATATGGACGGCGACGGCGACCTGGATATTGTGGTCCCGGACGGAAACAGCGGCAACAATCTCTTCTGGTTTCAGAACCCCCGGCCAAACGGCAACCCGGTCAACGGCCCGTCCTGGGTCCGGCATACGGTCGGGTCCGTGGGGGATTGGGGCAAAGACGTAAAGATCGCGGACTTCGACCAGGACGGCCGCCTGGATATCGCCACCCGCGGGCACTGGGAGGCCCTGATTTTCTTTCAGACCGCTCCGAATATCTGGACCAGGGTGGTCCTGGAGGTATCCAGCCTGGGCGAAGAGGGCTTGGGTCTGGGGGACGTGGACGGGGACGGCAAACCGGATCTGGTCGTCCGCGGAGCCTGGCTGAAGAACCCGGGAGGATCGGCGGCCCGAACCGGTCAATGGGCCGAACACCCCATCGGCTGGGTGGAGGCGAGCTTCAAGGCCGTGGTCGCCGATATGGACGGCGATGGGAAGAAAGAGGTGGTCTTCTGCAGTTCCGAGGGAACGGACGACCTGGCCTGGTGGAAGTACGGATCGGCAGGTCCAACGGGGCCCTGGAGCAAGAACCTCATCGCAGCCAATCTGGAGCGGGCTCACACCCTCCAGGCGGCCGATATGGACGGTGACGGGGACCTGGATGTAATCGCGGCCCAGATGCACACCTCCGCCGCGAAAGAAGTGGCTGTCTGGTTCAATGTGAACAGGCAGGGGACCCTATGGCGAAAACAGGTGGTGGCCGCCACCGGCCTGCACAACGGTCAGGTGGCCGACGTGAACCGCGACGGCCGGCCCGATATCTTCGGGGCCAACTGGACCGGCAACCCTCCGGTCAAGCTCTGGTTGAACTTTCCCGGCTGACCGTTAAGGAGATCCCCTTGAACTGCCATCTGCACCATTACTGCGAGAATATTTCCTCGAAAAACGAAAGCAGGAGCTTCCAGGACCGCTGATCCACGGTTCTATTATAGGCCAGGGCCGGGATGCCGACTTTGTCGGCGGCGGGATTGGTGAAGCTGTGTTTGGCGCCGCCGTAGGCCATGAACTGCCAGTCGGCGCCGGCGGCCCGCATATTGTCCTGAAATTGTAGGATTTGTTCCTTGGTGACCAGCGGGTCATCGGCCCCGTGACAGACCAGGACTTTGGCCTTGACCTTTCCGGGCTCACTTTTATCCTGCGGAAGGGCCCCGTGAAAGCTGACCACACCCTTTAGGGCAACCCCTTCCTGGGCCATGGTCAGCACCATCGACCCGCCGAAACAATAACCGATGGCGGCTATCTGTCCCTTGAGGACCAGCGGATGATTTTGAAGAATGGCATAACCGGCCATGAATCGTTCCATCCCGATCAGCTTGTTCTGCCCGACCGCCGTGGCCCATTCGCCCGCTTCTTTGGGGTGGGTGGTCACCTTTCCCTCGCCGTACATGTCTACCGCCAGAGCTACATAGCCCTCTTTGGCCAGTTCTTCGGCCCTTTGTTTGGCGTAAGCGTTTAGCCCCCACCACTCATGGACGACCAGGACGCCGGGGCGCTGTTTCACGAAGCCGTCTTCATAGACGAGATAACCCTTGAGGGAAGTCCCTCCCTGCTGATAGCTGACTGTTTCGGCTTTCAAAGCCGCCCCCGCGCTGGCCGACCAAACCACGGTCAGGACCGCTGCCAGGATCACACCGAATCCCCCTGTTTTTTTCATGTTTCGTCCCCCCTTGCAGCAGACTTTTTTGCTAAGGATGCATTAACAAGGGCTCAAAATGAGCCCGGGTCAATAGAAACAAGCGGTCCTCCGGCCAGCCTGCTTCCACCCCCTCCCGAAACCAGGAAAGGGCGGCTTGGCGGCACAGGGCCTCGATCCGGGCCCCGTTCCAGCCCTCGGTCCGGTCGGCCAGCCACTCCAGGTCCACCTCCGGAGCAAGCGGTTTTTCCTGAAGGTGAATGGCCAGAATTTCTTTGCGTTCGTCCCGGTCAGGGAAGGAAAGGGCGATGCGCAACTCAAAGCGCCCGGGCCGCAGCAGAGACGGATCGAGTATTTCCGCCTGGCTGGTGGCTCCGATGATGAACACCCCCTTCAATTTTTCAATCCCGTCCATTTCAGTCAGGAGCTGGCTCACCATGCGGCCGGTCACTCGAGCACTGCCCTGGTCCAGCCCCCGGTGGGCGGCGAAGGAGTCCAGCTCGTCGAAAAAAAGGATACAGGGGGCCGCCAGCCGGGCCTTGCGGAAGATCTCCCGAATACGTTCTTCGCTTTCCCCTACGTATTTGCTGACCAGCTCCGGTCCTTTGACCGCTATAAAATTCAGCCCGCTCTCCCGGGCCAGGGCCTGCACGATCAACGTCTTCCCGGTTCCTGCCGGGCCGGTGATGAGGATCCCCTTGGGCGGGGTAAGCCCCAGGGCTGCGTAGCGCTCCGGGAAGGTCCAGGGCCACTCAAAAGCCTCTTTGAGGGCCTTTTTGGCCTCCCGGCAGCCCCCCACCTGATCCCAGCGAACCTGAGGCAGTTCCACCTGGACCTCCCGGATGGCCGAAGGTTCCACTTCTTGAAAGGCCTGTTCGAAATCCTGGGCTTCCACTACCAGACTTTCCAGGAATTCGGGCTCCAACGCATCTTTTTTCTGTTCGAGTCTGGGCAGAATTCTCCGCAAAGTATGGATGCCTGCCTCCTGGCACAGGGCCTTGAGGTCGGCCCCCACAAAACCATGCGTTTTTTTGGACCAGGAAACCAGGTCCACCTCCCCGGCCAGGGGCATCTGCCGGCTGTGGATCTGCAGTATTCTCAAGCGCCCCCTTTCATCGGGCACGGCGATGGAGATTTCCCGGTCGAACCGGCCGGGCCGCCGCAGAGCCGGATCCAGGGCATTGGGAATGTTGGTCGCCCCCATGACCACCACCTGGCCCCGGGACTCCAGACCGTCCATGAGGGCCAGCAACTGAGCCACGATCCGCTTTTCCACTTCTCCCTCGGCCTTTTCCCGGCGGGGGGCCAGGGCGTCGATCTCGTCCAGGAAAATAATGGCCGGAGCATTGGACTGGGCCTTTTCAAAGATGGACCGGAGCTTCTCCTCGCTCTCGCCGTAGTGGCGCTGCATGATTTCGGGACCATTCACGTGGAAAAAGGCGGCCTGGGTTTCCTGGGCCACGGCCCTGGCGATCAGGGTCTTTCCCGAACCCGGAGGTCCGTGCAGGAGTATCCCCTTGGGGGCCTCGATCCCCAGGCGAAGAAATATCTGCGGGAAGCGCAGGGGCAGTTCCACGATCTCCCGGATGCGTTCGATTTCTTTTTCCAACCCCCCGATATCCTGATAGCTGATGGCCGGGGCAGCCGAACCGACGTCTTCTTGATCCGCTATAATCAGACGGGTCGACGATTCAATCCGCACGGGGCCTTCCGGACGGGTGGCCCGCACCCGGCAAAGGACCGCCTGGTCGCCGGAAAGAGGAAGTTTTATTTGATTGCCCGACAGAACGACCCCCTGCGACAACCGTTCCCTGAATATATCCTCCCGGTTGTCTTTTTCCGGCAGTCTCTTTTCCGGAACCAGTATGACCTCCTCGGCCGGAACGGGTGAGGCCCTTTGAAGGACAACCTTGCTGAACAAAAAAGTCCCGGCGTTGCGCATGGTCAATGGATCCAGGTGAATGACGGCCTCCGAACCTACCACCGGCGGAGACGAATGCACCGGGACCACGGCCTGTTCCTGCCCGAGCAGCAAGAGATAATCGCCGTCCTGCAAGTGCAGGTAGCTCATATTGCCCGGAGAAATACGAGCCCTTACGCTTTCCCCGTCTTCAATCAGGGCCTTGACCACGTGGAGGGCCACCTGATGCCGACCGCAAACCTGTTCACGGCAGTCTTTACAGGTATGGTGATAGGGATCGTTTACCTGGGTCTCATGCGGGCAGGACTCACTCATTTCCACCACTCCTTTTTCCGA
>JALOOY010000147.1 GCA_025454185.1 Thermodesulfobacteriota bacterium | reverse complement strand
GGTCATCCTGGCGCAGGCCAGGATCCAGGTGGGAAAGGGATAGGACTCTCCTGGATGCCGGTCCTTCGACCAAGCTCATGGCACCGGCGTGACGAGGTGCTGCCGGGCTTCACCCGGAGTGGTCACGACCTTCATTTTTTTCAGCCTATAGGGTGCCCACATTGTAGAATCCTGTACTAAGCGCCCCCGGAATCCGGAGCGGGGGTCCGGCCGCAACGGGGGCAGAGGCGCCATTGTTTTTTCAGCTCCTGCCCGCAGGAGCCGCATTGCCGGACCAGTACGGCGGCGCAGTGGGGGCAGAAGCGGTAGGAGGCCTCCAGGGGATACTGGCAGACGGGACAGACCGGGGTCCCCACCTCGTAGGGCACGACGCGCATCATTTCCTCCAGGTCGATGGTCCCGGCCCGCAGCTTTTCCCGGGCGCAGTCCAAAAGCGATTCCATCCCTTCGGCAGCGGCCAGGGAGCGTATTTCCCCTTCGGTGGCCCGGTTCAATATGGCCTGACGAATGGCCGGACTTACGGTCAGCAGTTCGAAGACACCCTCCCGGCCGGCGACGCCGGTCTCCCGGCAGGCGGGACAGCCCCGGCCCCGCTGCAAAAAATCGTGCCTGTCCGGTCCCAATAAGGGGGATAGAAAAGGGTAACGCTGAAAAAACTCCCCGGCAGGGGGATAGGCTTCCCGGCAATGGGGGCAGTTGCGTCGAATCAAGCGCTGGGAAAGAATCCCCAGCAGGGAAGAGGCGATCAGATACGGAGGCAGACCGAGATTGAAAAGTCGGGTAACGGTGGCCACCGCGTCGTTGGTATGGAGGGTGCTCAACACCAGATGCCCGGTCATGGCGGCCCGAAAGGCGATCAGGGCTGTTTCTTCATCCCGTATCTCCCCGACCATGATGACATCCGGGTCCTGCCGCAGGACAGAGCGCAGGGCCGCGGCGAAGGTGAGGCCGATCTTCTCGTTCACCTGGACCTGGGTCAGGCCCTCCTGGAGGTATTCCACCGGGTCTTCCAGCGTCAGGATATTGAGCCGGGGCCGGCGGATGGCCTGGAGCAGGGCCTGGAGGGTCGTCGATTTGCCGCTGCCCGTGGGCCCTACGACCAGAATCATGCCCTGGGGTCTTTCGGCCAGGACGGTCAGGGTTCGCAGCAGAGCGCTGTCAATGCCGAGTTGATCCAGGGAGCGCCCACTCGATTCCTGGGCCAGGAGGCGGATCACCAGCTTTTCGCCCCAGAGGGCGGGCAGACAGGAAACCCGCAGATCCAACGGCTGTCCCAGAACCGTGGAGCGGAAACTGCCGTCCTGGGGATGGCGCTTCTCGCTGATGTTCAGGTTGCAACTGATCTTGAAACGGGAGACCAGGTTTTCCTGTACCTGTTTGGGCAGGCGGGGACCCGCCGTGAGGCCGCCGTCGATCCGGTAGCGCACCTGGACCGCGCCCACCTGCGGTTCCACGTGGATGTCGCTGGCCCCGGAGCGCAGGGCCTCTTCAAGCAGCTCCTTCTGCAGGCGCACGGCCGGCGCCGGCTCCGGGACCTGCTCCTCCCGCTCTCTGTTTTTCTCCCGCCTGGCCAGGTTGAATTCCATGGTCATCCTCTGCCCGTCTTTCCGGAAGGGCCGGTCGTTAGGTTTAGTGCGAAAATAAAGATTGTTGCTGGTTACTGGTTGCTGGTTACTGGTTTAAAAGACTTCTTAAATGCAAAACCTTATCTCAATTTTCATGCTTCGTGGGTACGCGGCCCAAGCCTGGGGGGCCTCGACTTAAATCAATACAGGCTCTGGAGATGGTAGACAGCAAAGGGCGTGCCAGGATGAGTTTGGGGGCGCCAGCGATGGGGTGTCTCAGCCGGGCCGGTCGCCCGGCTGAGAAAGACTGTTCCGTCTGCGTCGGTCCGCGGCAAAAAACTGAATATCGTGGCTACTACAAGTGGATCGCCCGCTGCAGCAGCCATTCCTGGAGCCGGCTTCGGGCTTCCCGGAAGCGGGGATCACGAAAACCGTGGCGCCAGCGCGGGCCGGAAAGTTCGTCGGAGATGATCAGCAGGGAGGCCACCGCCACCTGGCGATAGGCCCCCACCGTAAACAGGGCCGCCGTTTCCATGTCCACGGCCGCTACCCCGGCGGCGCGGTAGGCCGCAATCTTCCCCCACGTCTCCCGGTAAGGGGCATCGGTAGTCCAGATCGTTCCGGTACGCCAGGCCCAGCCGCTTTCTCCCAGGGCCTTGGCTATTTCCCCGCTCCAGCCCGGCGGGGCCTGCGGGTCCGGTTCCGGTGTGTAGAGCCGGGAGGTCCCCTCTTCGCTTACCGCGCGGAGAGGCAGAAACAGATCACCGGGCTTCAGGGCCGGATCGAGGCTGCCGGCCCAGCCCAGAAAAAGGATCCGCCGGGACCCCAGGGCCACCAGCTTTTCCAGAAGCAGCGCCGCCTGGGGCGCTCCCAGCACGGGACCGCCCCAGGCCACGGTTTCCGTTCCGGACCCGAAGCGAAAGGCCCGGAGCCAGCGGTCCTGATAGACGGGTTGGGCCTGGCGGCGGACCTCCCGCAGCAGGGGCCGCAGGTCGGCCTCCACCGCCACCAGAAAGGCCAGAGGACCCAGGAGCGGTTCGGACCGCGACCGTTTGGGTTCAATGGCGCAGGCCTCGGCCTGGTCCGTCATCACCGGGGCGCCCCCCGGGCCTTCTGCAGAAATTCACGGGCCAGGGCGATCGTAGAGGCTGACGTTTGGGAACCGGAAAGCATCCGGGCCAGTTCTTGGACCCGTTCCTCCTCCGTCAGCAAACGAATATCGGTAAGGGTGCGCGGCCCTTTGGTTTTTTTCAGCACCTGGAAATGCCCGGCGGCATAGACCGCGATCTGTGGCAGATGGGTAATGCAGATGACCTGACGATCCCGGGCCAGTGCCTGCAGTTTCCGGCCCACTTTTTCTCCCAGTCCTCCGCCCACACCGGCGTCCACTTCGTCGAAGATAACGGTCTCCACGGACCCTTCCCGCGACAGAGCCCCCATGAGCACCAGGAGGATCCGGGAGAGTTCCCCGCCGGAGGCGATGCGGGCCAGGGGCCGCAACCCTTCTCCCGGATTGGGCGCCAGAAAAAACTCGGCTTTTTCCAGTCCTTCCGCCGTCAGGACCTGTTCCCCGTACACCAGGTCGGGGTCGGTCCCCGGCCCCGGCTGTTGGGGCTGGAAGACCACCTCGAATTGACAATCGGCCAGACCGAGCCCGCGCAGTTCCCCTTCCAGCAGGCCGGACAATTTCCGGGCCGCTTCGCGCCGCTTCCGGGACAGCTCCTCCGAGAGGGCGAAGCAACGGCGCCGTTCCTCGTCCACGGACTGCTCCAGTTGCTTCAATTTTTGGTTGTCCTCCTCACGGTCTTCCAGACGGCATTCCAGATCGGCCAGGTAATCGAGCATGGCCGCCGTATCGGCACCGTATTTGGCGGACAACCGCTGGATCAGTTGCAGACGGTCTTCCATTTCCTCCAGGACCCGGGAATCCAAAACCAGCCCGGACAGGTAGTGGCGCAGCGTTAGACCCGTCTCCTGCAGGGGTATGGCCAGGTCTTTCAATTCCCGGACCTGCGGGGCCAGCGCGGGATCGAGCTGGGCCGCCTGGCGCAGAACCTCGGCGGCCCGGGCCAGCAACGTGGAAAGGGAGGCATCCGATTCGGTCAGGATTTCCTGGACCTGCCGGACCTTTTCGTGGATCCTTTCAGCCTGACGCAGGACCTCCCTTTTCTGCCGCAAGTCAGCCTCCTCGCCGGCGGTCAAACGGGCCTGGCGGATTTCCTCGGCCTGAAACTGCCACAAGGCGGCCAACTCCTCCCGCTGGCGCCCCCGTTCCTGCATGGCTTTGCGCTCCCGGAGTATACGCTCCAGTCCCAGAAATTGCCTTTGCAGTCGAGCGCTCTGCTCGGACAGTCCGGCATAGCGATCCAAAAATTCGAGATGGCGAACGGGATTCATAAGGGCCTGGGTCGCGTGCTGATTGGAAATGCTGATCAGGGGGCGCACGCAGTTCCCCAGCAGCGCCAGGCTGGATACCTGCCCGTTGATCCAGACCCGGCTGCGCCCATTGCGGGGCAGCGTGCGGCGGACCAGAAGTTGCCCGGCGGGGGCCTCGACGGCCGCGGGGAGGCCCGGCAAGCCGGCGTACGGTTCCGGCAGGGAAAAGAGGGCGGTCACCTGCCCTTCCTCGGCCTCCCGCCGAATCATTTCCGCGCCGGCTTTTTCCCCCAAAAGGAGATCGATGGCTTTGATGAGAATGGATTTGCCGGCGCCGGTTTCTCCGGAAAGCACGTTCAGACCGGCTGTGAAGCTGATTTCCAGATGGTCGATCAAGGCCAGGTTATCGATTTGCAGTTGTTCCAGCATTCTCTTACAAGATCTTGTTAGCCTTTTGAAAGTGGTTTTTAAAAGACCCACCGCAAAGACGCCAAGAGCGCAAAGGTCCATATTTTGCCATTGGCGGGAAAAGCCGCCCAGGGCAAACCACTTATCGCTTCGCGAACCTCGACCCGCCCCAAGCGGCTGACTCTTTCATAAAATCGGCTTCACCGATTTTATGAAAAATAAAGTTCTTGGCGTGCTTTGCGTCTTTGCGGTGAATTGTTTTCATGGCCTTCCTGCCGTAAAAAAAAGGCCCTCGGAAAGGCAATGCCGGCGAGGGCCCTTCGGTTTTCCGCGCTGAAACGGATTACACTTTCATGACATTGGAGGCCTGCGGCCCCTTGGCCCCGTCCTTGATTTCAAACTCCACATCCTGCCCCTGCTTGAGGCTTTTGAAACCATCCCCCTGGATGGCGGTGTAGTGAACGAACACATCGGAACCGCCTTCCCGTTCAATAAACCCAAACCCCTTGGCATCGTTGAACCACTTCACTTTCCCTCTGCTCATCATACTGCAACCCCCTCCTTGAAATAAACTTCTCGGGTTTGATACCCGTTACAGCAGGCAGGATAAAAAAAAAGGCAAAAAAGCTTGAAGACTTTTTTACCTTGATTGGTTCACGCCTGTTCCCATAAATTTCAAAAAGACCCACCCCGATTCGCTGCTTATTTACCTCTCTTTTTACCTCCTGTCAAGATTTTTCTTAAGGAGCCGACCTTCTTTTGTAGCGGGTTAGGCTTGGGAGAAATGCTTATCAACCCCCATGCTCGGGGCGAGCACTCGCGAAGCATGAAAATTTTGTATTTAGCTCCTTCGCCGAACGCCGAACGCTGCCCGCTCTTTTCCAACTCGAGTTCGATAGGGGCGGCGTCCCCGCCGCCCGTTCGGCCTCCCGGGTCGGAATGAAGTCCCAAACCTGACCGGGTAAACCCAGCCGGACTTTCCCCTTGCCGGGTCGGGGGGCGAGACGCCCGCCCCACGTTTTTAAGTTCGATCTTGGATGTTGGATGTTCGTCTTCATTTTCGTATTACAATTGCAGCCAGCCTTTTAGAACAAAGCGCGGACCGGATGAGGGGGGCGGCAGGTAGGGGTTGTCGATCTGGTCGTTGC
>JALOOY010000146.1 GCA_025454185.1 Thermodesulfobacteriota bacterium | reverse complement strand
TCCGGACATACCTCCGGACAGGTTAAACCCTCTTCTCTGTCCGGGACTCCCGGACAGGTCAGCGGCCGGAGGCAGAAAGGTAAAAACAGCAAACGCTCTTTGTAAGGGGTGGTGGCAAAGGCCTGGTGGAAATGGTTGTTGACGCGTTTTACCAGATGACTACGCAGACCGTCTTTAACGGCTGCCAACCAACGAGGATTCGTTCCGGTCAACCAGCGTAGAAAGGATAGAAAATAATTGGGCATGCCTCAGAACTTTCCTTTCACCCTTTCCAGGAACCTGTGTGCGGACACGATCAGCAATTCGTTACGCCCTTCCGCAATCTTTTCTTTCGGGTCGTAAACGCTAACGTCAAATGTCAGCTTCCGGCCGCTGATTTCCTTCAAATAAGATTCGGCCCTCACGAGGACTCCTTTTGGAACGGCCCCCATATGTCGGACACTGATCCATGTGCCCACGACCATCTGGCCCTTTTCCAACAGGCGTTCCACAGCGTCTCTGGATGCGACCTCCATGAGCAGCGCCACAAAATGCGTGGACAGGACTTCCACACCTAAATTCCCCCAGACACTGGCCAGATGTTGCTCTTCAACCACCATTTCTTTCCGGCCGAAAAGGCCGGGGCTCAGCCGATCCATCGCCGATTCCTCCCCCACCGGTCTTTGAATGCAGAAATTCCCCTCAGGTGAGCCAGAGTGTTTCCTTTGTGCATTAAAAGTGAGTCTTTAATTCTTTAGAACCAATTCACCCAGCCGATTGTTCAGAAGTATTGCTTATTCCCGATCAATGATCGCTCACTCCTGGAGATCAACAGGGGGAGGAAGGCCTGGATCGATAATCCGTCCCGCTGCGAACCCTTCCGGGGGGCGGTGCGGGCCTTCCCTGGAACTTTTCCGCCAGAAAGAAAAGCAGCGGCACGGCGACGGCCCAGGCCGCTCCCAGAACGGCCAGGTGGAAGACCAGCGGCGGGTGAAAAGTCAAGGCCCCCAGCCGCTGCCCCGAATAATAAGCCAGCGGCCCGCCCCAGGCCCCCAGGACGGCTCCCAGTAAATACCGGCCTTGCAGCCAGGACAGCCCGCCGTTCACCAGGGTCCCGAAATTCACCCAGAGGGCCAGCATCCAGGGCGGGGTCACGGGCCAGCCCCCGATCACCCCCTGCGGGGTATAGGCACCGGCGCCGATCAAAAGGGTATCGATCGTCAGGCCCAGCATTAAAGCGGTCAGGGCGATCTGTATTTCCAGTTTCGGCCGGCCCGTCAACCAGGAATAAAGGCCGAGCCAAATCACGGCCACAACCGGCCCCAGCCAGGTCTGTCCAGCAGCCGCCCCGAAGACCGCGGACAGCCATACGGCCTGAAACCCGAGGAAATTGATGATTTTCCTTAAGGCGGCCATTAGCCTAATCCCGGCAGGATGGGCGCCCGGCGGCAGCGGGGTTTTGTAAAAAGGACCTGCACGTCACCGATGTAGCGCTCGGCAAAAGCTCCTTCGCAGTAGCTGAGGTAATATTCCCACATGCGAATGAACGGCTCGGAATACCCCAGGGCCCTGACCCGGTCGAGGTTCAGGAAAAACCGCTCCCGCCACTCCCGCAGCGTGCGGGCGTAATGAGGCGTAATGTCCTCCAGGTGAAAAAGCCGCAGGTCCGTGGCCCGGGTGGCGGCCCCGCAGAGGGCGGTGACCGAAGTGAGCGTACTCCCCGGAAAGATATAGCGCTTGATGAAATCCACGTCCCGCTTGTGGGCATCGTATTTCTGGTCGGCGATGGTGATGGCCTGGAGGGCCATCATCCCCTCCGGCTTCAGCAGGCCGGCACACTGCCGGAAAAAAGTCTCCAGAAAGTGGTGGCCCACGGCCTCGATCATCTCGATGGAGACCAGTTTGTCGAAGCTTCCCTGGAGGTCACGGTAATCCTCCTTTAATAAGCGCACCCGGCCTTCCAGACCGCATTCCCGGATGCGTTCCGCGGCCCAGGCGTACTGGGCCGGCGAAATGGTGGTGGTGGTTACCCGGCAACCGTAGCGGGAGGCGGCGTGGATCGCCAAACCGCCCCAGCCCGTTCCGATCTCCAGCAAATGGTCGGTTTCCTTTAAATCCAGCTTGCGACAGAGGCGGTCGTACTTGGCCGCCTGCGCCTCGGCCAGAGCGGATTCGGGCTGCTCGAAAATCCCGCAGGAATAGGTCATGGTCTCATCGAGAAACAGGACGTAGAAATCGTTGCCCAAATCATAGTGGGCCTCGATATTGCCGCGGCTCCCCGGTCGGGTGTTCTTGTTCCGCCAATGGTAAAGCTTGCGCAGCGGGGTAGCCAGCAGGGCGAGTCCCCCCTCGACCTCCAGGAGCACCGTTTCATTCAGCACGGCCAGTCGGGTCAATCCGGGCAGGTTGTCGCAGGTCCAGTACCCCGCCATATAGGTCTCTCCGGCGCCGACACTGCCCCCAAAAACAATTCCGCGGTAGAAACGGGGATCGGAGACCCTGACCGTCACCCGCAAGTCCGGTGGGGCCGCGGAATCCCCGCAGGTCATCCGGTCGTCGCCGTCCTCCAGTACGAGAAAACCGATTTGCAGACGGCCCAGGCGCCGTAGTAGCAGGCGCCGGGCAAAACGGTCGGCCAGGTGGCCTTTTCGGGACCAGACGGTCGGTATTTCCTGTTGGGCCACGGAACGTTTCACGGGTTCAGCCCTCCCGGGACCTTTTTTTCCGGATGGGCATAAAAGGGAGCCTTTTTGAGGTAGAGGCGCAGGGCCTGCCAGTAAATCATGGCGCTCACCTTAAGGGTCATGAGCGGATAGTTCCAAAGGACCCGGTTCAACAGGGCCCCGCTGATTTCCCGGCGGCGGAGCGTGAGGGTGGCGTCGAAATATTTTTCCTGATCCCGAAAACTTTCCATGTGCACGCTTAGCGTTTCACCCGGTTCCCGAAACCGCCAGTCGTAACGCATGGCCATGTCCATGAAGGGCGAAACATGAAATTCCTTGGCCAGTTGAAACCGGCGATACGGCGGGGCAGCTAAATTCCGGGCTTCATCGAGCACGTAGCAATGGACCTCCCCCCAGGGGGTGTTGTGGATCTCGACCACGACCGTCTCCAGGCATGAGCCGTCGACATTGTAGCAGTAATAAAAGGAAGCCGGATTGAAGCAGTGCCCGAAATAACGGAAATGGCAGAGCATCCGGATCGGACCGGGAGGGCGCTTGCCGGTTTTGGTCTTCACCAGGTCCCGGACCGCTTTATCCAGCGGGGTTCGGGGGTCACCGAAGTGGTCCTTGCGCAGGAAACTGGCTAAATTGAAACGGTCCACGGACCAGAAGGGGCTGGCGGCGAAGGCCCGATCCATTTCGGCCAGGTCGGTAAAGACCAGGAACAGGCCGTAGCGAAAGCTGTTCTCCACCGGCAGAAACCGCCGGTGACGCACCTGGCCGGTATAAATGGCGCTCTCCACGGTCACAGTTCCTTGCCGAACCAACGGGCCACCGGCAAGGCGCTCCGCACCCCGTCCTCGTGGAACCCGTAACCCCAGTAGGCGCCGCAATAGTGGGTCCGGTTTCGGCCGCTGATCTCACCCTGGCGCTCTTGTGCTTCAGGCGCCCGGGTGGTGAAGACCGGGTGGTGATAGGTAAAGCGGGCCAGCACCCTCTCGGGGTCCAGGGCCGCGGTCCTGTTGAGGGTCACACAAAACTCCCGGGAGGCCTTCAGCGACTGGAGGATGTTCATGTCGTAGGTCAGGACGGCCCGGTCCTGGGTGTCTCTCGGGTTCAGGTAATTCCAACTGGCCCAGATATTCCGGCGGTCCGGTAAAATACGCTGGTCCGTATGCAGGACCGTGTCGTTCTCCTGATAGGGGATGGCCCCCAGGATTTCCCTTTCCTGCGACGTGGTGTCCTGCAGCAGGGTCAAGGCCTGATCGGAGTGGACGGCCATGATGACCTGATCATAGGAAGCCCGCTCACCGCTCTGCTCTTTGACTTCCACTCGATCCGCAAATCGCTGCACAGCGGCTATCGGCGTATTCGTCCGGATGCGGTCTGAAAAACCCGTGATCAACTTTTCCACGTACCGCCGGGACCCGCCGCGGATAACCCGCCAGGGGAACGGATTGCGGACGTTCAGGAAACCATGATTCTTGAAAAAACGGACAAAGGTCTGCAAAGGAAACTCCTGAAACGTTTCCGGATCGGCCGACCACAGGGAGGACCCCAGGGGAGTGATGAACTGCTCTATGAATAAAGAAGAAAAACCCTGGTCTTGCAGGGTCCGGACCAGGGGGGCCTGCGGATTGGCCTTGTCTAAATAGTCCCCAAAACGGCTGCGGAAACGAAAAATTTCCAGGATCAGGCGCCAGAAGGAGGGTGAGATCAGATTCCGGCGCTGTGCAAAAAACGTGTCCAGCGTATGGGGGCTGTACTCCAACCCCGTTTTTTCGCACTTGACGCTGAAGGTCATCCGGCTGGGTTGATGGGCTACCCCCAGACGTTCCAGCAGGCGGCAGAAATTCGGGTAGGTGACCTCGTTGAAGACGATGAAACCGGTGTCCACCGCGTAGCGCCCTTCGGGAAGATCAACCTCCACGGTGTTGGTGTGCCCGCCCACGTAGTCGTTGGCCTCGTACACGGTGAGGTCAAAATCCCGATGGAGCAGATAGGCGGCCGTGAGCCCCGCGATGCCCGTCCCGATTACGGCAATTTTCACTGGATCCTCCCGTCCCAGGTTTCTTTTTCAAACCCCGCCGGGCGTTCGGAAAGCACCGTCTCAAAGGCGCCCCTTCTCAACGCAGCCATTGATCCAGGTAGGCCGCCAGGGTGGTGGTTACGGCGCACAGGACGCCTCCCCACAAGATGTCCAGCAGGGACAATTTCAGGGACCAGCCGGCGAGCATGGAAAGATTGGTCATGTCGTAAATCCCGTAAAGCACGAGCCCATAGAGGCAGCCCCAGAACAGGGAAGAGCCGGGCAAGTTGGTCTGGGATACGTGGGGCAGCGCAAAAAGGACGATGCCCAGGGGAATGAGCAGATACACGATCAGGGCCGCACCCAGGTGCGGGCTGAGGTCCTCCCCCACCCGCCGGGCCAGGGGCCCCAGCTCCTGTTTATAAAACCCGACCATGATTTTCCCGAGCCAGAGATAATCGATCAAAAAAAACAGGGGGAGCAGGATCAGATATATTTTCAAATTGTGCCACATGGGTCTTACCTCTCCTTTCGCGGCGGAAGCGGGAAGAAAGCGCTGGTCCGCCGGGCGTATTCCTGAAAGGCCGCGTTGTTCACATATTTCTTTTCCAGCAGCGGGATGCCGGAGACCTTCAGGATCAAAAAGGTAATGGTCAGAGGGCCGATGATCGTCCACCAGGCCCCCCCGGCGGACAGGGCCAGCAGGTAGATCCCCCACCACAAGGTGACCTCACCAAAATAGTTGGGATGGCGGGAGTAGCGCCATAGCCCGTGCTGGATGATCTTACCCCGGTTGGCCGGATCTTTCTTGAATTGGGCCAACTGGAAATCCCCCCGGGCCTC
>JALOOY010000145.1 GCA_025454185.1 Thermodesulfobacteriota bacterium | reverse complement strand
CCTGGATGGCTTGTTCCAGCCGCAGAGCGCGCTGTAGCCGCAGAGGACCTGCACGGCATCGTCGTCGCAACTGCGGTTTTCCACCGCCGCCGCCAATCCCCCACCTGCACTGCGGTCCAAGCCCAGTTTCTCCAGGGCACCTTTCGCGGCCCGGCAGCCGATCGTCAGTCCGGGCAGAGCCGGCCGTGAAACCGGACGGTTTCCTGCAGGTCGGGCGGAAGATTATCCCAATCCATTATTCCACGAATACTTTCTTGAGGTCGATAACCAGGTCCGGGAACAGGGTGACTGGAATCCGATCCTCTCCCGCGTAAATGCGCGGCTTTCCATATTCCTGTTTTTCGGTCAAAAGAAAAATCATTACGGTTTTATCCACGGGATGGACGATCCAGTATTCCGGAACCTGCCGGCGTTCGTATAAAGCCAGTTTTCTGATGTAATCATGCGCGGCCGTGGAAGGAGAAATGATTTCTACGATCAGGTCGGGGCTGCCCGCGCATCCTTTTTCATCCAGTTTGGAAGGGTCGCAGACAACTGTCAGATCGGGTTGAACCACGTTGCTGACGTCCGAGTCGCTTTGATTCTCGGTGAGCCTGACATCAAAGGGGGCTACATAGACTTTACAGGATTTATCGACTAAATAGTTGTAAAAGGCATTAAACAAAGCTCCCAGTATTTCCTGATGTGCTCTGGAGGGGGCGGGCGTCATGTTATAGGCTTCTCCAGCAATGATCTCCCAACGTTCATGATCGTCCCATTGCAGATAGTCCCGGTAGGTTAATTTTCTATTTTTTTCAGCGGGGGCGGCCATCGCGTCCTCTTCCTATATGTAGATTTCCCTCTGAGTATCCGAAAATCGAAGAAAGATTGTCAAGATTATTCTAGGGTTCATTCTCCGTCCAGGGCCGTCAGGAAAGTTGGCCGATCGCCCTGAAATTATTGGCTACCAATTTACCTGTCCGGGCGGGGATCGACCCCAGGCGGAAACGTTCCTCCGAGACCTTGTTATCCCAGGGAAGCGATCCCCAGTAGGGGACGCCGGAAAAGGCCCGAATGAGGTCCGGGGCGGTCCTCTCTGCCGGACCGGGGCGCCCTTTCTGGCCGTTGAAGAGGAAGCCCAGGGTTTTGATATTATGCTGTTTCAGAACGGTCAGCGTCAATAAGGTGTGGTTGATGGTGCCCAGGTCGGGACGGCCCACCACCAGCACGGGCAGGCCCAGCCGTTTGATCAGATCGACCACCAGAAATTTCTTTTTCAGTGGTACCAGCACCCCGCCGACGCCCTCCACCACCAGAAAATCGTGATAACGTTGAAGCAACCCATAGGCCCGGGCGATTTCCGCCCAGGTCCAACGGACCCCGGCCATTGCCGCGGCCGGTAAAGGGGCCAGAGGCGGGACCAGGCACACGGGGTTCATCAGGGGCGGCGGGTCCATCAGGCCGGTAGTGTGCAGGATCAAACGCAGGTCCGGGGAAATGAGCCCGGCGCGGGTTTTCACCGCGCCGCTGGCCACCGGTTTGAAATAGCCGCAGTTCAGGCCTTGTTTCCTCAAGGCGATCACCAAGCCGGCGGCCACGATCGTTTTACCCACGCCGGTGTCGGTGCCGGTGATGAAAAGGCCTTGAGGGCGGTTTGTTCCGGAATTCATTTTTTATCCTCCATGCCGGGGCGATTTCCACCGAAGTCTAAAGCAATTCCCTTAAGGCCGCCAAAAGAGTATCCATCTGCTCCTCCGTGTGTCCTGCCGAGAGGCTGATCCGCAGGCGGCACTGGTTGAGCGGCACGGTGGGGGGGCGGATGGCCGGAATACAGATGTCCCGGTCCCATAGGGCCCGGGACAGGTGAAGGGCCTTCGCTTCGGTGCCGACAATAATCGGGAATATGGGGATTCCTGCGGGGGGCAGCGGCAGACCCAGGGCCCGCAAGCCGTTGCTGAAGTAGGCACAGTTGCGGCGCAGCCCGGCGAGCAGCCCGGGTTCCTCTCGCAGCAGGTGCAGGGCACGGAGGACGGAAGCGCAGACGGCCGGCGGCAGCGCCGTGGAATAGAAGAGGGTGCGGGCCTGGTTGCGCAGATAAGCCATCAGGATCTCCGGACCGGCCACAAAGCCCCCCAGAGCACCCAGGGCCTTGCTGAAAGTCCCCATGGTCAGCAAGGACTCCGGATCGATCCCCCAGTGGGCGGTGGAGCCTTCGCCGTACGGCCCCAGCACGCCCGTGGCGTGGGCATCGTCCACCAGGACCAGGGCCTCGTATTGTCCGGCCAGGGCCAGGATCTCCGGCAGGGGGGCCAGGTCGCCGTCCATGCTGAAGACCCCGTCGGTAACGATCAGGATCCGGCTCCCCCCCGGCGGCGGTTTCCGCCCCAGCCGGGTCGCCATAAAGTCCGTGTCTCCATGAGGGTAGACCACGACCTCGGCCCGGGACAGCCGGCAGGCGTCGACCAGGCTGGCATGGTTGAGGCTGTCGCTGAAGATCAAATCACCGGGACCGACCAGGGTGGGAACGACGCCGATGTGGGTCAGGTAACCCGAAGAGAAAAGGAGCGCCCCGGCGGTTTTTTTCAGTTCGGCCAGCCCCCTTTCGACCTCTTCATGAAGGCGGTGATTCCCCGCCACCAGGCGGGAGGCCCCCATGCCGGTGCCGAATTTTTCGACGGCCGCAGCGGTATCCCGAATCATCCGGGGATGGCCGGCCAGACCCAGGTAGTCGTTGGAGGCGAACAGGAGCCGGGGGCGCCCGTCCAGGTCGACGATGGGACCACTGCCGCTGTCCAGGACCCGGAAGGTACGGTAGCGGCCGGCCTTTTCCAGGTGATCCAATCGGTTCTGAAAATCATTTTGGAAGCTGAAGGGGATCATGGAGAAGCAGTTACGGACCGGACGGCTTGATAAGTCCCCGCGACCAGCTCCTTCAAGGCCTTTCTCGGAATCGTCAGGGGGGGCATGAGAACGATCACGTCGCCCAGGGGACGGATGACGATTCCGTATTTCCGGGCTTCCAGGATCACCCGGTGGCCCAGGCGCAGCTCGGGCGGGAACATGGTTTTGCTTTCCCGGTCCCGAACCAGTTCAAGACCCACCATGAAGCCCTTCTGGCGCACCTCGCCCACATGGGCCAATTCCCGGAAGGGCTTCAAAAGTTGTTCCAGTAATTGGATTTTTTCCCGCAGCGTGGAGAAAAAATCGGGGCGATCCAGCAGACGCAGGTTTTCCACAGCGGCGGCGCAGGCCAGGGGGTTTCCGGTGTAGGTATGGCCGTGGTAAAAGGTCTTCGTTTCCTCTACCCGGCCCAGGAAGGCTTCGTAGATCTCTTCCGTGGTCAGGGTGGCGGCCAGGGGCAGGTAGCCCCCGGTAAGGCCTTTACCCACACAGAGCAGGTCCGGTGTCACCTCCTCCTGTTCGCAGGCGAAGAGGGTGCCTGTCCGGCCGAAGCCGACGGCCACCTCATCGGCGATCAGCAGGACCCGGTAACGATTGCACAAGGCCCTGGCCCGCCGCAAATAGCCGGGCGGGAAGGTGATCATGCCGGCCGCTCCCTGTACCAGGGGTTCCAGAATAAAGGCCGCCGTGGTTTCGGAGCGCCTGGCCAGGAGCTTTTCCAGGCGGTCCAGGCAGGCCAGGCGGCAGCGATCCGGTTTTTTCCCCAGAGGGCAGCGGTAACAGTAAGGGGAGGGGGCCTCGTAGCTTCGGAAGAGCAGGGGCCCGTAGACCTGGTGAAAAAGCGGGATCCCGCCCACGCTCACGGCCCCGATCGTATCGCCGTGATAGGCGTTTTCCAGGCGGATAAAGGATTGTTTCCGGCTTTCTCCCCGGTTGGCCCAGTACTGGAAGGCCATCTTGAGGGCGATTTCTACGGCCGTGGAGCCGCTGTCCGAGTAGAAGACGCGCCCCAGGCCGGGAGGGGCCACCCGGATGAGGCCCCGGGCCAGGGCAATGGCCGGTTCATGGGAGAGGCCCAGCAAGGTGGAATGAGCCACCCGGTTCAACTGTCCGCGGATGGCCCGGTTCAAGGCGGGATGGGTATGCCCATGGACCGTGACCCATAACGAGGAAACCCCGTCGATGTACCGTTTTCCTCCGGTATCGTACAGGTAACAGCCACGGCCGCGCTCGATGATCAGGGGTTTTTCCTCCTCCCAATACTGCTGAGGCGTGAAAGGATGCCACAGATACCGATGGTCCCACTGTTTTAACGTTTGATAGTTCATAGCGCGGCCGGAATCCCCGGCTTTCTGGTTTTTTCCGTCCTCCGTCCGCTGTCCTCCGTCTTCCGTCCTCCGCCTTCCCGCCTGGGTTTCAATCCCAGATCAAGGATTTCCTGCACATCCTCCGCCGGGGACCGCCCCGCCGTCGTCAGATAGTTGCCGATCATGGTTCCGTTGCACCCGGCCAGGTACATCAGGGGCTGCAGGGTCCGCAGGGCCTGTTCCCGCCCGCCGCAGGAGCGGATATCGGCCTTGGGCAGGATGAAACGGAAAAGGGCAATGGACTTCAGGATTTCCAGGGGCGGCAACGGGGGCTGGTGGGCCAGGGGTGTTTGCGGGATGGGGTTGAGAAAATTGAGGGGCACCGAATCCACCCGGAGCTTCTTCAGGACCAGGGCCAGTTCGATCCGGTCTTGCAGCGTTTCGCCCAGGCCGAAGATGCCCCCGGAACAGAGACTGAACCCCTGGTCCCGGGCGATTTCCAGGGTCCGCACCCGGTCGGCGAAGGTATGGGTGCTGCAGATGGCGCTGTAGAAGCCAGGCCCCGTTTCCAGGTTATGGTGATAACGGGCGAGTCCGGCCCCTTTTAACGCCCGAGCCTGCTCCCGGCTCAACAGTCCCAGGGAGGCGCAGGGGCTGAGCTTTTTTTGTTCCCCCAAGGCGGCAATGACCCGGCAGATCCGTTCCAGTTCAGCGGTTTTAAGCAGGGAACGCCCGCTGGTAACCAGGCTGAACCGGCCGGCCCCTGAGGCCCCGGCCTTTTCAGCCGCCGCCAGCAATTCCTGCTCCGGCAGCAGGGGGTATTTGGCGATGCGGGTGGGGTGGTGGGCCGACTGGGCACAGAATCGGCAATCTTCGGAGCAGCGGCCGGACTTGGCATTAACTATGGCGCAGAGGTCGATCTCGTCCCCTTTGAAATGTCGGCGGACGCGATCGGCCCGGAAAATGAGGGCCATGATCTGCTCCGGTGTGTCGTTTTCGGCCAGACGATGGATCTCTTTGCGGGATAAATTTCTACCGGCGATCACTTTTTCCGCACATGTTCCGATATGGTCAGCAGTCACTGTTAATTTCCCCTGTAAACCAAAATTTATTTTTTGGTTAACAGGTATAGATGATCTCGTTTCAACTGTCAAGTATGCCGAAGCCGGTAAAGGGAAACACCAGGGCCACCCCGATCCGGGAGGAGTCCTCCTCCAGGGAGCGCTTCGGAAAATTTTTGGGCCCTTATGGAGCCGACCCTTGACTTTCAGTAAGAATTTAGCTTAGATGTCTGAACGTAATCATTATTTACCAAGGTAAGAAAGGAAGCCTATGAAGGCCTT
>JALOOY010000144.1 GCA_025454185.1 Thermodesulfobacteriota bacterium | reverse complement strand
TGGTGCCGAAGGCGGGATTTGAACCCGCACGGAGTTACCCGCCACCCCCTCAAGATGGTGTGTCTACCAGATTCCACCACTTCGGCAATAAAAACCCGCGCCCTTCGGGCACGGCTTTTTATAAATTAACTTGCCAATAAGGAACTGCCCTTATTTTCCGGTCGGGGTCGCGGGGGCCGTCGGGGCCGCCGGTGCTGCCCCAGTCGGAGCGGGGGCCGGGGCGGTTTTAGCCGGGGCCTGGACCGGAGCCGGGGCCGCATCCATCACCGAAGACTTCTGCCGGGGACCGGTCAGGAAGGCCAGGAGCAGTGAGGTGATCATGAAGACCACCGCCACGCCGGTGGTCAGCTTGCCCAGAAAGGTCGTGGCCCCCGAACTGCCGAAAATGGTCTGACTCGAACCGCCGAAGGCGGCCCCCATGCTGGCCCCTTTTCCGGTCTGGAGCAAAACGATCAGGATAAGCCCGAGGCAGACGATGATATGGACACTGACGATCAAGATGGTCATGGTTTAGCCCACACACTCCTTCACAATGGCGATAAAAGGTCCCGGCTTCAGACTGGCCCCGCCGATCAACCCGCCGTCGATGTCCGGCTGGTCCAGCAAACCGCGAGCGGTCTCCGGAGTTAAACTGCCACCATACACAATTCTTTTTAAAGATGCAAGATCTTTGTCATAAATCTCGGCCAGCAGGGCCCGGATAAAGGCATGCACCTGTTGGGCCGTTTCGGGTGTGGCCGTCCGGCCGGTGCCGATGGCCCAGACCGGTTCGTAGGCGATGACCCCTTTAGCCGCCTCCTCCGGGCTGAAACCCCGGAGGCCTTCCCGGACCTGCCGGGACAGGACCTCCTCCACCCGGCCCCCCTCCCGCTCCTCCAGGGTCTCCCCCACGCAGAACACCGGCCCCAGCCCATGGCTCAGGCAGGCCTGGATTTTCCGGTTGACCAGCCCGTCGGTTTCACCGAACTGTTGGCGCCGTTCGGAATGGCCGATGAGCGCCTGGCGGCAGCCCGCGTCCAGGAGCATCAGGGGGGATATTTCTCCGGTGTAGGCGCCCTGTTCGGCCCAGTGCAAATTTTGGGCCGCGACCTGTACGGGGCTGTCCTCGAGGACCTCGGCCACGGCCTTCAAAGCCGTAAAAGGGGGGGCCACCACCACTTCCACGTCCGCTGCGGCCGGCAGGCCGGCCTTCAAGGCCCGGGCCAGGTCCAGGGCCTCGCCGATGGTCTTGTGCATCTTCCAGTTGCCGCCGATCCAGAACTGACGCATGCTATCCCCCTTAAATTTTTAATTCACCGCTTGAAAAATCGGCAAACACCCCGCCTATGGCGTCCCGGCACTTCCATGCCGGGACGATTCCTAAAAAACCGCGACCTAAAGGAGCGGTTTTTTAGGCAGGCAGGAGTCCGGCCGTTCGTGCGGTTCAATGACAAACCGGCCGTCCAGAGCCGCTACCCCGGGCAACTGGCTGCCTTCGAGCAGGGCCAGAAAGGCCCCGCCGCCGGTGGAAATATAGGAGATCTTCGAGGTCTCTCCGGCCTTGTGCACGGCCACGTCCGTATCGCCGCCGCCCACGATAGTCAGGGCATAGGAGTTGGCCACAGCCTGGACCATGGCCATGGTGCCCCGGGAAAAGGCGTCCATTTCGAAGGCGCCCATGGGACCATTCCAGATGATGGTTTTGGCGTTGTGCAGGACTTCGGCATAAAGTAGAGAGGTAGCCGGGCCGATGTCGAGGATCATCCAGTCCCGCGGGACTTCCTGAATAGGGGTAATCTTGGTCTCGGCCTGGGGATCCATGCTGGGGGCCACGACGCAATCCACCGGGATATAGAGCTTGACTTCTTTTTCCTTGGCCTTGCGCATCAGGCAGTTGGCCACGCTGACCAGGTCCTCTTCGACCAGCGATTGGCCCACGTAGTAGTTGACCCCCTTCAAAAAGGTATTGGCCATGGCGCCGCCGATGACCATCTTGTCCACATGTTCCAGCAGGTTCTCCAGGGCCTCCAGCTTGCCGCTCACCTTGGAACCGCCGATGACGGCCACCAGCGGCCGGGCCGGGCTTTCCATGGACTGATGGAAAAATTTCAGCTCGTCCTTCATCAAGAACCCGGCGGCCACTTCCTTGGCGAATTTGGCCACGGCCACCACCGAGGCGTGGGCCCGATGGGCCACGGCGAAGGCATCGTTCACGTAGATGTCGGCCAGGGCCGCCAGCTCCTTCCCGAAATCGTCATTATTTTTGGTCTCTTCCGGGTGAAAACGCAGGTTTTCCAGGAGAACGATGTCGCCGGGCTTCATCGCCTCGATCAGCTTTATCACCTCCGGTCCCACACAATCCGGCGCCAGCTTGACATCCTTTTGCAGCAGGCGGCTCAGGCGCCGGGCCACCGGGGCCAGGCTCAGCTCGGGGACCACCTTGCCCTTAGGCCGACCGATGTGGGAGCAAAGGATGACCTTGGCGTTTTCATCCAGGGCATAATTCAAGGTGGGCAGAATGGCCCGAATGCGGTTGTCATCGGTGATATTCTGGTTTTTGTCCAGGGGCACGTTCATGTCCACCCGGATCAGGACCTTTTTGTTTTTTATTTTCAAATCGTTCAGATATTGCAAGGCTTTCTCCCCCTTATGTCACCTGAAATTTGAACGCAAAATGGAAAAAATGCACGATAGGAAGGGCGCCCCCGTCTTCATCTTTCGCCGGCGGTCGGCGGCCCTGGGGATTGCGTTTAATTAGGCAAGCCCCGATCGAATGGTAATAAAATCGGCTAAATTAGTCAAACCTTTATTATGTCTTGAAAAATGACATATTTTCTGGTAAGGGTAAACGTGGTCGGTGGGGATTTTTCTGGAACGACCGCTCCCGATAGCGGGAATCCACGCACCGCGGGGCAAGCGCCCCGGCGCCATCTTTACAGGACCAAGGAGGCCTCTATGTTGGTAAAAAGCTGGATGGTCAAGAAGCTCATCACCATCACCCGGGACTGCACCGTCGTCGAGGCCCTCTCGGTCATGAAAAAATATTCCATTCGCCATCTGCCGGTGGTGGAAGACAAACGGCTGGTCGGGCTGATCACCGAAAGCGACCTGCGGGAAGTGATGCTCCCTTCCCTGGTGCGGGACATCCCCGTGGATCAGGTCATGATCGAAGACCCGATCGCCGTAGGCCCCGAAGATTCCCTGGAGGAAGCGGCCCGGATCATCTACAAGAACAAGATCGGAGGCCTGCCGGTAGTGGACCGGGGCCGGCTGATCGGCATCTTGACCACGCCGGATATCCTGGCGGCCTTTATCGAGCTCATGGGCCTGCTGCAAACCAGTTCGCGGCTGGATGTCCGCCTGGCCGAAAGGCCTCAGGCCTTTGAAGAGGCCTCGGGCCTCATCCAGAAAAACGGCGGACAGATCATCAGCGTGGGGCTCATGGGTAAAGGGAAACAGAAGACCCATCTCTTCCGGCTCAAAAGGGCGCCCCTGGAGCCGATTATACGCTCCCTGGAGAAAAAAGGCCACCGGGTCATCTCTTCCCAGGAATAGCCCTTTCCGGTGTTGCCCGCCCCCCGTCTAAAGGCCCTGCTGAACGCCCTCCAGGCCCGGCAGCCCGGCGCCGTCCTGTTTTCCGGCGGTGTAGACAGCACCCTCCTGCTGGCCCTGGCCCAAAAGGCCTGGGAGCGCCCGCCCCTGGCCATCAGTATACTGTCGCCCCTCATGACCCCCGAGGAAAAAACCGGTCTGCGCGCCTTGGCCGGTCTGTTGGGAGTCCCCCTTAAAATCTTTTACGGCCGGGAAACCGGTCTGCCGGCCTTTCGCCAAAACCCGCCCGACCGTTGTTACCATTGTAAAAAAAACCGTTACCAACTGGTTCGGCCTTTCCTGGAAAAAAAAGGGATCCGTTTTCTCCTGGACGGCACCAATGCCGACGACCTGCACGATTACCGGCCGGGATTAAAAGCCAACCGGGAAGCGGGCATCATCAGCCCCCTGGCCGAACTGGGCTGGACCAAGACGGAAATTCGGAAAACCGCCCGGCGCCTGGGGCTGCCCAACTGGGACCGGCCGGCAGCCGCCTGCCTGGCCAGCCGCATCCCCTACGGGGACCCGGTTACCCCAGCCCTGCTGAAGCGAATCGCCGCCGGGGAAGAGGCCCTGCACAAAATGGGGTTGCGGGAATGCCGGTTGCGGTCCCACGGAACCCTGGCCCGGGTCGAGGTCCGGCCGGAGGACCTGGAGCGGATGCTGGATAAGAAAAATCGGGCGGCCCTGGTTCGGGCCTTAAAGAAACTGGGGTACCGCTACCTGACGCTGGACCTGGAGGGACTGCGCTCCGGCAGTTTGAACGAGGGATTGCTTAGGGCAAGTCAAACATAGAAATCCAGATTCGTTAGCCCCTATTGGGTCTGCTTCGGGGTTTGGTACGATTCAACCGGCTCATTGACGAAAGTCGCCTGGTAGTCGGCACGGCTCAAAACGGTATCGTACAATCCGATGTCCTCCCCTTCGTGCTTGTTGATTCCGGTGTAGCTTAGACTGGCGTCCTCGTAGCGCTTGAATTTGTAAACCGCATCGTTCATCAGGGCGCTGTTGAAGACCCCCAGGCTGACCAGCAACTCGAAGTCCTTCACCTGCAGGCCCGTGACTTTCTTGAACAGGCCGGGTTCCAGTTGCATGATCACATCCTTCAGCTTCCGTTCGCGATAGTCGGTCAGGTACATGAAGATGGGAATCCGCGTGGCGAACTTGATGAGCTTCTCCTGAATCTCCTTGCGCTTGCCCTTGAACTCCTTTTCCTCCTCGGAGAGCTCTTTTTTCTCTTTTGCGGACAATTCCTTGTCGTTCGCCTCCTTACGAGCCTTCTTCACAGCCTCCGACTTGTTGATGATGGTCTCAATGTCCTGATTCAGATTTCGGAAACCCTCGATGCTCATGAGGGCGTCCATCGCCTTCTTGTCGTTCATTATGCGACGCAAGGTGTCGTTATCAACGTTCACCAGCAAGGCACTTTCCCAGCGCCGCGCCAGCAGGGTTGCCGTGGTGCCGCTCATGGCCAAGTCGAGGATCCCGGCAGCGTCAATCTGCTTCATGGAACTGCCGTCGTAAGCCAGAACCGGCAGGAAGCTGATGAACTCTTCAACTTTCTTTTCCTGGTTCGCCTCGTTGACGTTCAACCGGCAACTGTAGTCGGCAATTTGTCGCAACGCCCGGTCGGGGGCGAAGTCGAAGACGTAGCACTCTTCCTTGATGATCTGCTCTTCCTTCGGGGAAGCGCCGTCGGGGTTGCGCACCGTCCAGGGCGATTGCACCCGGAAGGCCGCCTGAAAGTACGTTTCCGGGCTGGATGAGTTGCGCAGCATGAGAATTCCCGTCCACGGCCTCACCGTCACTCCCGTCGTCAGCTTCCCGCAAGACAGGGTAATGGTCTTGGTAGGGGATCGTCCATAGCCTCCTGCACCGGAGGCAGGGCCGCTACGCCGATTCCGGCGGCGCTACCCGCCGCCACGATGACCTTGTAGTCGTGGTAGAAGCGGTTCTGTCTTTT
>JALOOY010000143.1 GCA_025454185.1 Thermodesulfobacteriota bacterium | reverse complement strand
TTTTCCACTTCGATTCCCCGGCGGATAAAGGTCGGTGTTTCCCGATCTTCCGGCCGGTCCTTCTTGAGTTCCACCATGGTGGGCCGGATGCGCTCCAGATCCACCATGACCCGCTCGTCCTGGGAGTTGATCCCGGTGGCGATGACGGTGATCCGCAGTTCTTCGCCCATGGATTCGTCGATAGCCGTGCCCCAGATAATGTTGGCCTCTTCATGGACTTCCTTCTGGATCAAGGAGGAGGCCTCGGTGACCTCTTCAAAGCCCAGGGAGGAACTGGCGGTAATGTTCATCAGCACGGCCCGGGCCCCGGCGATGGTGATGTCCTCCAGCAGGGGGCTGGAAATGGCCTTTTGGGCGGCCTCCAGCGCCCGGTTCTCGCCGCTGGCCAGGCCGGTCCCCATCAAGGCCACGCCCATTTCGGCCATGATGGTCCGCACATCGGCAAAATCCAGGTTGATCAACCCGGGGATGGTGATCAGGTCCGAGATCCCCTTGACGGCATAGAGCAATACCTCGTCGGCTTTTTTGAGCATTTCCAGGAAGGAGGCCTTCTTGGTGGCCAGGGAAATAAGACGGTCGTTGGGAATGGTGATGAGGGTATCCACGGCCTGCCGCAGTTCCCGGATTCCTTCCTCGGCCTGTTTGAGCCTCTTCTGGCCTTCAAAATGAAAGGGCTTGGTGACCACGGCCACCGTGAGGGCGCCCAGCTCTTTGCTGATCTGGGCCAGAATCGGGGCCCCGCCGGTGCCGGTGCCTCCGCCCATGCCGGCGGTGATAAAGACCATGTTGCTGCCTTCCAGTTGTTGCCGTATTTTCTCCGCATCCTCCATGGTGGCCTGGCGGCCGATTTCCGGATTGGCCCCCGCGCCCAGACCCCCGGTGGAACTGGTGCCCAGTTGCAGGCGCACATCGGCCAGGGACGAGGCCAGGGACTGGACATCGGTATTGGCGGAAATAAAGTCCACCCCCCGCAGGTCCGACTGAATCATATTGTTGACGGCGTTGGTTCCCCCGCCACCGATGCCGATCACCTTGATCTTGGCTTTCTGAACGGGCCGTTCCTCGGTTTCGACCAACTCAATTTTCATGCGCTTCTCCTCCCCCTGTCACTGTATCTGTTTAACCAAAAAAGAGGCGTCCGGTCAATCCCCTTTTTGCCCCGCAGGCCAATAAAAATTATAGTACCATGAATTCCTTGAACCATTTTTTCATTCGTTCCATGACCCGGAAAAATATGTTGTGGTCCCGGATGCGAAATTTTTTCCGGGGAAGCGAACGGGCCCCGTAGAGCGTCAGCCCCACCGCCGTGGCGTACATGGGGTTGTTGACCACGTCGGTGATGCCGCCGAAGCCCTGGGGATAGCCGCGGCGGCAGGGCAGGTTGAAGATCTGCTCGGCCAGTTCCGGGATACCGTCCATGAGGGAGGCGCCGCCGGTGACCACCACCCCCGAGGCCACCAGATCGCCAAAACCGGAGCGCAGGATTTCCCGGTTGACCAGGGTGAAGATTTCCTCGACCCGGGGTTCCAGGATTTCCCCCAGAATCTGGCGGGAGATCATGCGCGGTTTGCGCCCGCCCACGCTGGGCACCTCCAGAGTTTCCTCCTTGCTGATCATGGAACTGAGACAGCTCCCGTGCATTTTCTTGATCCGTTCGGCGGCCTGGTGCGGGGTGCGCAGTCCCACAGCAATGTCGTTGGTCAGGTTGTTTCCCCCCAGGGCCAGGACGGCCGTATGTTTGATGCTGTTGTTGGAAAAAATGGCCAGATCGGTGGTCCCGCCGCCGAAGTCGATCAGGACCGCCCCCAGCTCCTTTTCTTCCGGCGTCAGCACCGTCTCGCTGGAGGCGATGGATTCCAGCACGATGTCGCACACATCCAGGCCGGCCTTGTTGGCGCAGCGGATAATATTCTGGGCCGAGGTGACCGCGCCGGTGATGATGTGGACCTTGACCTCCAGCCGGACCCCGGCCATACCCAGGGGATCCTGGATGCCGTCCTGGTCATCGACGATGAATTCCTGGGGAAGAATATGGATGACCTCCCGGTCCAGGGGGATGGCGATGGCCTTGGCGGCATCAATGACCCGCTCGATGTCACTACGGGTGACCTCCCGGCTCTTGACGGCGATCACTCCGTGGCTGTTGAAGCCCTTGATATGACCGCCGGCGATCCCGGCGTAGACCGAGGTTATTTCGCAGCCGGCCATCAATTCCGCCTCTTCCACCGCTTTTTTGATGGAATTCACCGTGCTCTCGATGTTGACCACCACGCCTTTACGCAAGCCCACGGACGGGTGGGTGCCCATGCCGATGATATCGACCCCGCCGGCGGAGACTTCCCCCACCACGGCGCAGATTTTGGTCGTACCGATGTCCAGACCTACGATCAGGTTGGATTCCAAAGGGCGGTCCCTCCCTTTTCCGTTGACGGGCGGCTGTTTTCGAAACGGTCCATCAGCTTTTTTTCTCTCCCGCCGTGGGCCGCAGACCGTGAACGACGATCCGCTGGCCGTACTGCAGGGAAATGCCCCGAAGTTGAAAGAGGTCCGGCCGGCCTTGCAGACCGGACCACACCCGTTCCAGGCGGAGCAGACGGTTTTTCAGGTCTTCCTGCCCCAGGGTGATCCGCACCCCCCGATCCAGGGTATACAGGGAATAGCCGCAATCGGGATCCACGTGAATCTCCGAGAGTTTTTCCGGGTACAGGGGGTCCTTTCCCCGGGCCAGCGATGCTTGCAACAGCAATAGGTCCTGCAGGATCCCGGGCGCCAGACGACCGCCTTCCTGCCAGTCCCCCGCCTGCAATCCGGTAACCACCGGCAGACTGGCGGTTTCCTGACGGTCGGCCTTTTTGAAGGGCCGCCCTTCCGCATCCAGGAAATACAGGCCCCGGCTGAAAAGGACCAGGCTGAGGGGTTCCCGTTCCTCCACCAGGACCACCAGCTTGTTCGGGAGTTCCCGGCGCAGGTGCACCGTCTTGATCCAAGGGACGGCCTCCAGCCTTTTCTTGACCTCCCGCAGATTGAGGGCCAGGATATTCACCTTGTCTTCCAGCCCCCCTTTTTGCAGCAGCTCCACCTGGGAGACCCGGCGGTTGCCCTGGATGCTCACGTCCTCTAAACGGAAAAAAGGGGCCGACAGGGCCACCAGGTAGCCGATCAGCAGAGTCAGACTCAAGCCGGCCAGGACCATGACGATAATAGAGCCGATCCAGAAATGGTGCCAGATCCGCTGAAACCAGCCCGGACCGCCATCCCGCAGGGACCTTTGATATACGTTCCGGCCGGTTGCACCCAGCCTGGTTTTCCCCAGATACATGGTTTCCTCCTACAAGCTGCTGCCGGGTCTGCGAACCGGTTCGGGAAGGGTGCAGCCCCACAAACGCACCTCCGGCTCCAATAGGACCCCGCTGTGTTCATAAACCCGTTGGCGCACCGCCGCCATCAGGGACAGCACGTCCCGGGCCCGGGCCCGGCCCCGGTTGATGATAAAGTTGGCATGTTTTTCCGAAACCCGGGCCTCCCCCCGGGCCCAACCCTTACAGCCGGCCGCCTCGATCAATCGGCCGGCCGAGTCTCCGGAAGGATTGCGGAAAACGGACCCGCCACTCGGCTCTTGCCAGGGTTGCGTCTTTTTTCGACGGCGGAGCAGCTCCTGCACCTGCCGGGCCACCTCCGTTTTGCTCCCCAGGCCGGCCCGCAGCACCCCTCCCACGATCACGGACCCCGGATCCAGATCCAGGCGGCGATAGCCGAAAGCCAGTGCCTTGCGGCCCGGTCGGGTCCGCTGCCCGTCCGCGGCGACCAAGGCCAGGGCCAGAGTCACCTCGCCCATTTCCCGACCGTGGCTCCCGGCGTTCATGGCCCAGGCTCCACCGGCCGAGCCCGGGATGCCGGCCAGGAATTCCAGGCCGGTCAGCCCATGCCGCAACCCGTAGCGCACCATGGCCGGCAGGGGGGTCCCGGCCCCCACCTCCAGGTGCACGGTGTGCCGGAAGCGTTTCCGGACCCTGATCCAGGACCAGGGCGGCCCGAGGTAAATCACCGCTCCGGCCACTCCCCGATCACCGATCAACACGTTGCTGCCCCGGCCCAGGATATGCCAGGGCCGGCCCATGCCGGTCAACAGCGCCAGAAGCCGCCTGAGCTCCTCCAGGTCCTGCGGTGCAGCCAGCCATTGGGCCGGGCCGCCGATCTTCCAGGTGGTGAAGGGGGCCAGGGGTTCGGCAACCTTAACCCGACCCGGGCAAACCTCCGCCAGACGCTTCAGTATCCTCCGGTCTGGAGACAAGCTCCGCTCCTATCTTCCATACATCGCCGGCCCCCAGGGTGACCAGGATATCTCCGGGGTGCAGGTGTCCTCTGAGATAACCGAGGGCCTCGCCGGGGCCGGACAGGCCGACCGCTTCCCGGTGCCCTTTGGCTTTGATGGCCTCGAGAAGGTTCCCCGAATCTACGCCCGGCAGCGGGTCTTCCCCGGCTCCATAGACGGGCAAGACCAGTAGGTGGTCCGCCTGGTAGAAAGAGGTGGTAAATTCGTCGAACAGGGCCTGGGTCCGGGTGTAGCGGTGGGGTTGAAAGAGGACCGTGATCCGGCGATTCGGCCAGCAGCCTCGGACCGCGTTCAAGGTGGCCCGTATTTCCGTGGGGTGATGGCCGTAGTCGTCCAGGACGGTGGCTCCCCCGTATTCTCCCCGGATCTGAAAACGTCTCTGTACGCCCCCCAGGGTCCTGAAGGCTTCCTGGATTTTTTCAAAAGGGACTTCCAGCTCCAGGCCTACGGCCAGCGCGGCCAGGGAGTTGTAGACATTGTGGATTCCCGGTAGTTTAAAGCTAATTTCGCCCCATTCCCGGCCGCTGCTGAAGAAGCGATAGGAGGTAACCAGGCCGCTCTGTTTGACCTCCCGGGCCTGCAGGTCGGCCTGGGCGCTCAAGCCGTAGGTGCGGTATCTTTTTTTGATCAGGGGAATGAGCCCGGGCAACTGGGGATCATCCAAGCAGAGGATGGCCAGCCCGTAAAAGGGCAGCCGATTCAGGAAGGCCAGGAACGTTTCCCGGATCTGCTCCATATCCTTATAAAAATCCATATGCTCCCGGTCGATGTTGGTAACGATGGCGATGGTGGGCGACAGATGGAGGAAGGAACCGTCGCTTTCATCGGCCTCGGCCACCAGAAAAGACCCCTGACCCAGGCGGGCGTTGGTCCCGCCCCAGATGTCGAGTCGGCCGCCGATAACCACGGTCGGGTCCAGTTCCCCCGCGGCCAGGACGGCGGCCACCATGGATGTGGTGGTGGTTTTTCCGTGGGCCCCCGCGACGGCGATCCCATACTTCAAGCGCATCAGTTCCGCCAGCATCTCGGCCCGGGGGATGACCGGGAGCAGGGCCTGACGGGCGGCCAGGACCTCGGGATTGTCAGGCCGTACGGCCGAAGAGGTGACCACCACCTCGGCCCCTTCGATGTGCTCGGCCCGATGCTCCAGGAAGACGACCCCGCCCAGGGAACGGAGCCGGCGGGTGATGTCGGTTTCCCGGAGGTCCGAACCGCTGACCCGATAACC
>JALOOY010000142.1 GCA_025454185.1 Thermodesulfobacteriota bacterium | reverse complement strand
CCGTTGATCAAATAGGCTTCTTCCTGATCGGCGCTAATTCCGGCCCCCATATACCAAACGCGTACTCCTTTTTGCATCCAGCCGGTATCAGCCGCCAGGGCGCCGGGTTCCGAATAAAATCCTCCCATCACTAACAGCACCAATAGTCCCAACCAGATACGATCCCTTTGTGTCATGGGCGCCTCCTGCAATTAAGAAAGGGATGAAAGCCGTGATCATCTATCCTTGAAACGTTGCATTCAGAATAAAAAAACCCCACTTCCTGTTTGAAAGCGGGGTGCTTAAAATTTTTCCGTGGGCCTCCTTCCTGAAAGGGTCCCCGAACGGGAAAAACCAGCGGAGAAAATCAAAATCCTCAGGTGTCGTCCGTTCAACACGAACAAAAACCTTATTTTTCTCGGGTTAACATTGGAAAAAGTATATGAAAGGAAAGGATGCCTGTCAATAGGATATTGGTTCAGGAAATCCGCAGGGTTTTTTCGTAAGCGTCTTTGAGGTGACCGCCCAAGGAAGACGTGGGGGAGGATTTGGCGAGGGCGTTCTGTTCGAAAAGGAGTATGGCAACCTCGGCCAAGACCGGCCGCAGCAGTTCCAGATAAGGACCGGCGGCCGCCCCTCCTGACCGGGAAGCCTGGAGGACTCCTTCCGCGGCCAGGATTCAATCAGATTCTGGTGGAGCTTGGGAATCAGACATCCGTCTCTCCAAATCGGCTTTTGCGAGGGATCAAACCAGTGATCGGCCAGGATCCGGCTGATGTCCGCCCGCAGTTCCCGGATCCCGCTGCCTTCGATCAGGAAAAAACCGTCCTTGTGGTTGACATTGAAGCGGGGCCGGGGCCGACCTTTGGGAAAGAACCAGTGGAAGTAGTTTTGGTCCAGACGCAATGAACCCGGATAACATTCCCGGATCGGCGTGGAATAGGATGTTTTGAGTCCCGGGAACAGGACTTTGCGAATGTCCGAATTCGCCCCATCGGCCCCGATCACCCAGCGGGCGGACAGTGGTTCGTCTCCGTCTGGACCGTTGAGCGTGAGGCGGATGATTTGCCCGTGGGATTCGACTTGTGTCACCCGTGCCTGCGTGCGGACTTCAGCGCCTGCCGCGCAGGCTTTTTGCAGCAGCCAGGCATCCAGGTTCTTGCGCCAGGCCAGGGGCGTAGGCCATTCCAGCACCGCCGGCGCGGCGCCGGGGACATGGAAAAAGTGGCCTTTCAGGACCGGTAGGGAAGCCAGCACCTCACGGGGAATGGCTCCGAAATGATCCCGAATGATATCATGTGCCCAGGGGCCCATGATCATCCCCGAGCAGACCTTGTCCCGGGGCCAGGCCCGTTTTTCCAGCACGAGCGTCCGCAACCCTGTTTCGGCGCAGCGTTTGGCGGCCGCCGCCCCGCCCGGCCCGGCGCCGACCACGATGACGTCCCAGTCGGGGGCCGGGCCGGTACCACGGTCCGGCATCAGCGGCCTTTCTTTTTTCCGGCAGCGGCCTTGGGAGCACCCTGGGCGGACAAGGTATCCTGAGCCCACATGATCGAGGCCGCCACCTTGGGAAAGCCGATGGTGGAGATGAGCAGCACCAGCGTCTGGAGGATCTCCTCCCGGGTCGCCCCGGCCTTCAAGGCCCGGCGGGTATGGGAGTGAACCGAACCCTCCAGTTGGGAAGCCGCGGCCCCGGCCAGTTGGATCAGTTCGGCCGTCTTTTCCGGGATGGGGCCGGCCTCGCGGATGGCGGCGCCCAGGGTTTCCACCGCGACGATGACGTTGGGAAAGTTTTTGGCCAGTTCCTGGTAATGTTTGACGGGTACTTTGGGGTTGGGCATGAGACCTCCTCTACTTTTTCGTTAGGAAATGAATGAGCTACCGCAGCAGCAGCGGTAAAAAAAGGTTGAAGTTGTTGCCGTTCAAAAGGGCCACCTTGCCTTGAAAACTTCCGTTTACATGGAGAAAGACCATGACCGGACCATAGGGAAACCCGGGAAGGGGTTTGGAGAGGAAATGGCCGTCCCCGGAGGGTGTGTCCGGGGCCAGCCATTCCATCTGCAGGTTGTCCAGCCGCATGATCTGCACCAGGGGGTGGTTGGCCGGCGCCTGGGATGTTCCCCCGCCGGAGGCTTCGCCCCCGCAGGTGAAGCCGCTTCCGCCGACCTCCAGGCGTTTGGCTCCTGTGCAGTTTACGCAGGCCGCCCCGGTCACGGTCGGCTTCCAGAGCCGCGGGTCGGAAGATATGTTGGCCAGGGTGAACTGCTCGGCCGTCCGGTAAGAATCATCGAAACGATCGATTCCGCCGAAGGTCAGTAATTTTCCTTTCAGGGTCAGCAGGGTATCATGACGGTGTCTGGGGACGGTCAGATCTCCCGCAGCATTCCAGGTTCCCGTGACCGTGTCATAGATCTCGACGGAACCGATCGCTTCCGTGGCACCTTCCCCGCCCAGGATGATGGGGCGGCCGTCCGGAATCAGGACGGCGCTGTGATTCCGGCGGCCCACCATCAGGTTTCCCGTGGCGTTCCAGGTGTTGTTGTGGGGGTCATAAAGTTGGACTTCCCTGTGCGGAGGATTCCCGACCTCCTGCCCTCCGGCGATCATGACCCTGCCGTCGGGTAAAAGGGTTGCCGTATGCCCGATGATCTTTTTGTTCAAAGGGGCTGCGGTCGAAAAGGTCCCGGTCATGGGATCATAGATTTCGACCGACGCGCTGTTCGAGCTGCCCAGGATCAGGACCTTGCCGGTTTTCATCAAGGTCAGGGTCACATCCGTGTAGGTGCCGGTGTAGTCCCCCGCGGTTCGGCGGAAACTTGAGTCCGCCGGATTAAAGAGGTAAGCCTGAGGCCGCAGGGTGGGATCCAGGACCAGGATCTCCCCGTTGGGCAGCAACACCGTTTTGGGGATGATAAAGGAAGGGCCGGTCAGCCGGGTCCACAGGCCTTCGGCAAGGATCTCACCCGTACTTCCGGAGGGAAGAAACGTGTTCGCGGCACCTCCGATCACCACCACCCGGCCATCCCCTAAGAGAACGGTGGCATGACCGCAGCGGCTGTCATTCATGTAGGGGGTAAGATCGTCCATGGCTTCCAGATCATGGAGCCAGACGTGTACCCGGTTGTGGCAGGGATGGGATATCGAGGGACTATACTCGTCGGCTCCGCCGGTGATCATGATATCCCCATTCGGCAGCATGGCGGCGGAGGAGAGAAACAAGCCCTCGAGGGCGTTGTTTGAAGGGGTGATCGCATCCGGGCTGCCTGTTCTTACAGGGATGATTTCGGCGGTATTCAAGGCGAAAGACCGATCGTCCAGACCCCCGGCCACCAGGATCCTTCCACCGGGGAGTTGGACGGCCGCCGCGGACTTGCGCGCCGTTTTCAAGAAGTGATCAAAACTCAATTCATGCCAGTTGTCTAAAGGATCGTGGATATCGCGGTAGATAACATGCTGTGCTGCGGTGCCGTTGTCCCCGCCGAGGAGGAGATAGTTGCCCAACGGGTCGAGCACTCCCATCATGTTGGTTCTGGGATAGTTGATCGCCTTGTTTAGATTGGTCCAGGAATTGGCTGCCGGGTCGTAGGCTTCGCTGGAGTCTAGGTAAATGATTTGGTTGGCGGGTGATTTCTGGTAGCCGCCAACGATCATGACCTTTCCGTCCCTCTGTAACACGGCGTTGTGTTCGGTCCGCCGCGCTATCATCGTGCCTGCTGACGACCAGGAATCGGTTTCGGGATTGTAACGATAGGCGGTATCGTAAATAGTATGGCTGATCCCCACCGGGAAATCCCCTCCAGAAATCAAAACTTCCCCATTCGATAAGAGGGCCGCCGAATGATTGAAACGAATTCCGGCAGGCAAGCTGCTTGCGCTTGACCAAAGGTTCGTTGCCGGGTTATAAATCTCGGCCGTCCGAGTGTAACTGAGCGAGCCCGAACACCCCCCCACCACCAACACCCGGCCATCCTGCAGACGGGTGGCGGTATGGCCGTAGCGGGCTACGGTCAAAGTCCCTGCCGAAGACCAGGTCCTGGTAACCGGGTTATATACTTCGGCTGTAGGCAGCGAAACTGCACCATTTTTTCCCCCCACTACCAGCACCCGGCCATCCAGCAGCACCGTGGCCGTGTGCCGGCTGCGAGGGGCGGTCATAACCCCGGCCGGGGTCCAACTGTTGCTCAGGAGATCGTAGGTTTCACTGGTTTGCAGGTAATGATCACCGTTTTCCTGATAAAAGCCACCGGCCGCCAGCGCCGTTCCGTCCGGCAGCAGCGACAGGGTATGGAAAGCCCGCTTGGCGTTCATGGGCCCCGTATATTCCCAGGGACCGCTCAGGAGCGGGGCGGATTGAACGAACGTCGGCATGAAGAAAGAAATGGAAGCGCAGGCAATAAGAACCGGCAGGAAAAGGTGAATACGGCGGCCGTGCTGGTGCATGAAAAGTCTGTTCTCCTTTCGCATCGAAATAAATCCGTTTTCTTCGTCCTATAGAGGAATATTCCCGTGCCGACGGAAGGGTGCCGGGCGCTTCTTGTTGCGCAGCATGCGCAGGGCCTTGATCAATTGCGGCCGGGTTTCGCCGGGTTTGATCACCTTGTCCACCAGCATGTTGGAGGCGGCGTGAAAGGGGTTGGAAAAAGAATAGTCGTACTGGTCAATCTTCTCCTGGCGGAAGGCGGCAGGGTCATCGGCCTCGGTAATCTCCTTGCGGTAGATGAGGTCCACTGCCGTGGCCGTGTCCAGCACTACCAGTTGGGCGATGGGCCAGGCCAGCATCAGGTCCACTCCCATGCCCACGCAGCACATGGCCATGACGGCTCCGCCGTATTCCTTGCGCAGGGCCAGGGTGATCTTGGGCACCGTGGCCTCGGCGTAGGCATAGAGCATCTTGGCGCCGTGGCGGATGATCCCGCCGTGCTCCTGCTTGACGCCGGGCAGGTACCCGGGCACGTCCACGAAATTGATCAGGGGAATGTTGAAGGAATCGCAGAGGCGGATGAAGCGGGCGGCCTTGTCCGCCGCGTCCGAATCCAGGCTGCCGGCCCAAATCTTGGGCTGGTTGGCTACCAGACCCACGGTCCGGCCCTCCAGACGCCCGAAGCCGATGATGATGTTCTTGGCGAATTTGGGCAGGATCTCGAAGAAATCCCCCTGGTCCACCACCCGCAGGAGGACTTCCCGCATGTCGTAGGCCTTGCGGAAGTCGGCGGGCACGATCTGTTCCAGGGTGTCGTCCGTCCGCTCCGGGTCGTCCGTGCAGGGTACGGAGGGGGGCTCCTCCTCATGGTTGGAAGGCAGGTAGCCCAATAATTTTTTGATCAGGCGCAGGCAGTCGGCGTCGTCCCTGGCCACGAAATGGGTCGTGCCGGTGATCTGGCTGTGCACCTTGGCCCCTCCCAGTTCCTCCATGGATACGCTCTCGCCGGTTACCGATTTGATCACCGCCGGACCGGTAATGATCATGTGGCTGGTCTTTTCCACCATGATGATGAAATCGGTGATGGCCGGAGAATAGACGGCCACGCCGGCGCAGCTTCCCATGATGGCCGAGATCTGGGGGATGACCCCCGAAGCGGCGGTATTGCGGAAGAACATGCCGGCCACCGCCTTGGAAGCGAAAAAGCCTTCGTTCAAACGACCCCCGCCGGAGTCGTTCAGGCCCACCAGCGGGGCCTTGACTTTCAGGGCTTCTTCCATGATGCGGCAGATCTTTTCCCCGTGGATGGCGCCCACGGACCCGCCCAGGACCGTGGCGTCCTGGGCGTAGGCGAAGACCAGCCGGCCATCCACAGTCCCGTAGCCGATGGCTACGCCGTCGCCGGGGACTTTCTTCTCCTGCATCCCGAAGCCCCGGGACTGGCTCTCGGCCAGGTCGTTCATTTCCACGAAGCTCCCCGGATCGAACAGGAGGT
Organism: Thermodesulfobacteriota bacterium; assembly: GCA_025454185.1. Classification (GTDB taxonomy): domain Bacteria; phylum Desulfobacterota; class RBG-13-43-22; order RBG-13-43-22; family RBG-13-43-22; genus JACRCK01. The sequence continues at coordinate 348 of JALOOY010000142.1, read as the reverse complement.
CCAGTCTTTCCCGAGCCGTCAATTTCCCCTGGGCATGCCGTTTTTCGATGGCTTTGGTCCCGCCCCCCAGGCGGGCCTGTTCCTGAAGTCGCTCCAAACGTTCCAGTTCGCTGCGGTGAGTCTTATCCACGGTGTATCTCCTCATTATCATTGATTATTTTTCTTACAGCCGGAGAGTATAGAAAAGGGGGGCAGGGTAGTCAAGGGCAAAATGGGATTGCCGGTTGACAACACCCCAGCCTTTCTATTATTTTGGTTAAGCAGATTACTTTATTGTGAGGGAAAGGACCATTTATGGATTTTGAATTTACCGAAGAACAGGTTGAATTTCGACGTCAGATCGCCCGG
>JALOOY010000141.1 GCA_025454185.1 Thermodesulfobacteriota bacterium | reverse complement strand
AAGGCGCTATGTGACCGACGATCTCAACACCTCGGACATCGCCTTTCTGGCGGCCGAACAGGCCCTGGAGTGTTTCGACCGCGAAACCTTGGATTATATCATCGTGGGGCATAATTTCGGCGACGTGCGCTTCGACAATCCCCAGGGAGACCAGGTCCCTTCCCTGGCCGCCCGGGTGAAACATAAATTACGCATTAAAAACCCTTATACCGTGGCCTTCGATCTCCCCTTCGGTTGCCCCGGCTGGCTCCAGGCCCTGATCCTGGCCGATACCTACATCAAATGCGGGGAGGCCCAGAAGATACTGGTCATCGGGGCCGAGACCCTCTCCCGGGTTTCCGATCCCCATGACATGGACAGCATGATCTATTCCGACGGCGCCGGGGCTGTACTGGTGGAGGCCACCGACCGGGAGGCGGGCATCCTGACTCACGTGGCCCGTTCGGATACCTACGAGGAGGCCCATTTGTTGTGGTATGGACCCTCCAACCATCCCAGCGCCTTCGGGAATCGGATCTTCATCAAGATGCACGGCCACGATATTTACAAGTACGCCCTGAAGCATGTGCCGGAAGCGATCAGGCGCTGCCTCGATCGGGGCGGCTTTACCCTGCGGGACATCAATAAAATACTGATCCACCAGGCCAATCAAAAGATGGACGAGGCTATCCTGAAACGGCTCTTCAAGCTCTATGAGATCAAGGACATCCCGGAAGACATCATGCCCATGACCATCGCCTGGCTGGGTAACAGTTCCGTAGCCACCCTGCCGACCCTGCTGGACCTGATCCTGCGCGGCCGGGTGGAAAATCAGCGGCTGGATTCGAATGACCTGGTGGTCTTCGCCTCGGTGGGCGCCGGTATGAACATCAACGCCCTGGTTTACCGGATGCCCTGATTAGTGCAAATTAGGAACTCTGTAACATTTTAACCTTATCGAAATCTTTTTCACCGCAAAGGCGCAAAGGACGCTAAGGATTTAATTTTTCATAAAATCGGCAGAAGCCGATTTTATGAAAGTACCAGCCGCCTCCGGCGGGTTGACGTTCACGGGGCATTGAGCGGGTTTATTCCGGCGGTTTTTTCGCCAATATAGAATGTTGTTCTTTGCGTTCTTCGCGTCTTTGCGGTGAATAGACATTTTCCAAGAAGACCAGAATCATTATCACCCTCAATTCAATAAAATATTGCATCATGAATGAAACGCATCTTTTAAAAATCTCCGGGGAACTGGCTTTGTCCCCCGGGCAGGTTCGGGCCACGGCCGAGCTCCTGGGCGGGGGGGCTACGGTTCCCTTTATTGCCCGCTATCGCAAGGAAGCCACCGGATCGCTGGACGAGGTGGCCGTCACCGCGGTACGGGATAGAATGGAACAGTTGCTGGAACTGGACCAGCGCCGGGATTCCATCCTCAAGGCCATGGAAGAGCGGGGCCAGCTTACCGAAGAGCTGCAGGAAAAAATGCAAGCCGCCGAGACCTTGGCCGTTCTGGAAGACCTCTATCTGCCCTTTCGGCCCAAGCGGCGGACCCGGGCCACCATCGCCCGGGAAAAAGGACTGGAGCCCCTGGCCCGCCGCCTCTTCGAGCAGGGAGATCTGGATCCCGAGGCCGCGGCGGACGCCTTTGTGGATCCCGAAAAGGGCGTGGAATCCGCCGAACAGGCCCTGGCCGGGGCCCGGGACATCATCGCCGAATGGATCAGCGAAGAGGAAACCGCCCGGGCCCGAATGCGGGATTACTTTGCCCATCAAGCCGTTTTCCGGTCAAAAATCATCACCGGCAAGGAGCAGGAAGGAAGCAAATACCGGGATTATTTCGACTGGGAAGAGCCCGTGACCGCCGCACCCTCCCATCGGATACTGGCCCTGCGCCGGGGCGAAAAGGAAGGTTTTCTGATCCTGCGGGTCCTTCCGCCCGAAGAGGGGGCTCTGGAGCTGCTGGATGCCCTTTTTGTCAAAGGCGCCGGGCCGGCCTCCCGTCAGGTACAACTGGCCGTCCACGACGGGTACAAACGACTTCTTTCACCGGCCATGGAGACCGAGGTCCGTCTGGAGACGAAAAAGAGGGCCGATGAGGAGGCCATCCGGGTCTTTGCCGAAAACCTGCGCCAACTGCTGCTGGCCTCGCCTCTGGGTGAAAAACGGATTCTGGCCATCGACCCGGGTTTTCGAACCGGCTGCAAGGTGGTCTGCCTCGATTCGCAGGGCCAGCTCCTCCATCACGAAACGATTTATCTTTTGTCGGAAAAAAGCAGCGCCCAGGCCGGCGATCGCCTGCGGGAATTACTGGATCGCTGGGCCTTCGAGGCGGTAGCCATCGGCAATGGGACGGCCGGCCGGGAAACCGAGGCCTTCGTCCGCGGCCTGGCTCTGCCCCGGGACCTTCCAATCATCATGGTCAACGAGAGCGGCGCCTCCATCTATTCGGCCTCCGAGGTAGCCCGGGAGGAATTCCCGGACCAGGATGTCACCGTCCGGGGGAGCGTCTCCATCGGCCGCCGGCTGCTGGACCCTCTGGCCGAGTTGGTCAAGATCGACCCCAAATCGATCGGAGTCGGCCAGTACCAGCACGACGTGGAGCCCGGCGCCCTCAAACGCGGCCTGGACGACGTGGTGGTGAGCTGCGTGAACCGGGTCGGGGTGGAGGTCAACACGGCCAGCAAACAACTGCTGACCTATGTTTCCGGGCTGGGGCCCCAACTGGCCAAGGGGATCGTGGAATTTCGGAACAGCCACGGCCCCTTCCGTTCCCGGGAGGCGCTCAGGCAAGTGCCCCGGCTGGGACCCAAGGCCTTCGAGCAGGCCGCCGGGTTTCTGCGCATTCGAAGTGGTGAGAACCCCCTGGACGGCAGCGCGGTTCATCCGGAATCCTATCCCCTGGTGGATGCCATGGCTCGGGACCTGGGTTGCGCGGTAGCCGACCTGCTGCGTGACGAGGACTTACGCCACCGGATCGACGTCAACCGCTACGTCTCGGACCAGGCCGGTCTGCCCACACTGCAGGACATCCTGGCCGAATTGGCCAAACCCGGCCGTGACCCCCGCGAACGTTTCGAGACCTTTCAATTCGCCGAGGGTGTAGAGAAGATCGAGGATGTCCGGCCGGGGATGAAGCTGCCCGGCGTGGTCACCAATCTGACCGCCTTTGGGGCCTTTGTGGACATCGGCGTCCATCAGGACGGCCTGGTTCACGTAAGTGAAATGGCCGACCGCTTCGTTAAAAATCCGGCCGAAGTGGTCAAGGTGCAGCAGCGGGTCATGGTGACGGTGCTGGACGTAGACCTGACCCGGAAACGGATCTCTCTTTCCCTGAAAAACGGTTCCCCGGCGCAGGCCGGCGGGGCCAAGAAAACGGACAAGCAGCGGCCGGAGCGGCGGCCGGAAAAAGAAGTCAAGAAGCAGGAACAATTTTTCAACAATCCCTTCGCCGCGGCTTTTGCGAAGAAATAGAAACCCCGGTCAAAACTACCACATGGTCTCAATCCCCAAGAAATCCCGCATTCTACGGTCGGCGGTCAGCAGCGGCCGGCCCAAAATCCTGGAAGTGGCCGCAATGATTTGATCGGCCGGGTCGCGATGAAATCCCGACCGGAACGATTTCGGCAATCGGCTATCCGCGTTTTGTAATCAGGACCTTCTTTTTTTATTTATCGACCTGTTCCAGGACCGCCAGAAAGGTCATCTTGAATTGCGATACCGATAACGTTTCCATGTGGCCCTCCCTGAGTTGATTATGGACATTTGACTATAGACAAGTTAGAGGGGAGGCCCCCTCGTCGTCAACTTTTTACTTTTATATGGAATTTTTTATGCCAGTTATGCCAGTATGGAAAATAAGGTTTAAAGCTTTTCTCTTTTGACCTGCGGGAATGTCATGCCTTTTCAACTGACCGATTCCTTTCCCTTCCTCGCCTGGATCCGCCGCTACCGGCGGCCTCATTTTCAGGCGGACCTTTTCGCCGGTCTGACGGTGGCGGTGGTGGCCCTGCCCCAGTCCATGGCCTACGCCCTCATCGCCGGTCTGCCGGTGCAGTACGGCCTTTACGCCTCCATCGTCCCCACCCTGATCGCCTGCCTCTGGGGCAGCTCGGCCCATTTGATCACCGGCCCGACCACGGCCGTATCCCTGGTGGTCTTCAGTTCCCTGGCCAATCTGGCCCCCAGCGGGACGCCGGCCTACATCGAACTGGCCTTCGCTCTGGCGGCCTTCACCGGGCTCATCCAGATTGGCATGGGGGCGGCCCGGCTGGGCAACCTGCTGGACTTCGTCTCCCGCTCTGTCCTGCTCGGCTTTACCGCGGGCGCCGCCGTGCTCATCGCCTTCAAACAACTTCCCGGGATGGTCGGACTGACCGTTCCCCAGGGTCGACATTTCGTCGTTACCCTTGGTCACCTGCTCTTAAACCTGCATCAATCCCACCTGATCACCCTGGCCCTGGCCCTGTTGACCATGGCGGTCATCCTGGCCGTCAAGAAAATCCGGCCCGCCTGGCCCGGCACCCTGATCGCTCTGATCCTGGCGGGGCTGCTGGTTTCCATTTTTGGCCTGGATGAAAAGGGCGTGGCCGTGGTGGGTACCGTCCCCCGCAGCCTGCCTCCTTTTCATTTTCCTTCCTGGGAGGCGCTGGACCACCTGGGGCAACTGGCTTCCGGGGCTTTGGCCATCGCCCTGCTGGGGCTGGTGGAGGCCGTTTCCATTGCCAAGTCCATTGCGGACCAGACCCGGCAGCGGCTGAACATCAACCGGGAATTCGTCGGCCAGGGGCTGGCCAATCTCTCGGCCGCCTTTTTTTCCGGTTATCCGGTGAGCGGGTCCTTCACCCGCTCGGCCGTGAATTTCCGCTCCGGGGCCCGGACACCCCTCAGCGGCGTCCTTTCGGCCTTAGCCGTGGCCGCCACGGTCCTGGCCGCGGCCCCTTTGGCCGGAAGCCTGCCCCTGGCCGGACTGGCCGGGGTCCTGGTCCTGGTGGCCTACGACATGATTCACTGGGCCGACATCAAGCAGACCGTGCGGGCCACCCGGGGCGACGCCGCCGTGCTGGTGGTGACCTTTCTTTCGACCCTGCTGCTGAATATCGAATTCGCCATTTATGTGGGCGTTCTGCTGTCCATTGGCCTGCACCTGGCCAAGACCTCCCGGCCGCGGATCTACGAAGAAATCCCGGACCTGCAAACCGGCAAGATGAAAGCCGCCGCCCTGGAGGACAATTGCCCGCAGGTGGAAATCGTCTATATCGAAGGTTCGCTCTTCTTCGGTTCGGCGGCCTTCGTCCAGGAGGACCTGCTGCGGCGGCTGCGCAACCAGCCCCGGATCATCAACCTGCTGATCCGCATGCACCGGGTCAATACCCTGGACGCCAGCGGGGTCCACGTGCTGGAACTGCTGCTCGAAGAGGTCCGCCGCCGGGGAGGCGATCTCTACCTGGCCGGCGTCAACCAGCGGGTCTTCGAGGACACCACCGGCTCCGCCATACGCTACGCCATGCGTGAAACCTTTTACCCGACGGTCTGTGCCGTCTGCGAGCGGACTATTTTCCAGGAATGTCCCCAACTCAAAACAGGTAATTGGGAGATTTTGGGTCCGGGAGTCCGGGCCCGAACCGGTGCCCTCCCAGCCGCCCGGAATGACGACCCCACCGGTTCCGAATTCAAAGCGAGCCTCTCATGAAAATACTGGTCTATCTCGACGAAAAGACGGACTTTCCCAAGGTGCTGTCTTTCGCCGCCGCCTTAAGAACCCGGCTGGGGGCCGAACTGGCCGTGGTCACCGTGCAGCCCGGGATCCAGGCCATCGAAGACCTGCCTGCTCCGGGAGTACCGCTGTCTCTCCAGGAAAAAGACCGGCTGCCGGCCGGGATGCAGATGCTGGTCGAGGCACTGGAAAACCTTGTCGGAACAGGTCTTCTGCTGCCCCAGGATTCTCTGACCATCAAAGATATTCCCCTGGGCCACCTTTTTACCGGAACGACCCCGGCCGGAGAACGGCTCCCCTTTTACGCCTGCTTCGGCCACCGGGTGGAGACGCTCAATCGCCTGGTGGACGAACAGTCCTTCCACCTGCTGATCGCCTCGCCGCCCCCCAGCCCCGGGCTTTCCCGATTTTTAGCAGGCGATATTACCCGGAACCTGATCCTGGACCTGCACACCTCCCTGCTCTTTGTCCGGGAAGGGGGGCCGGACGACCGCTTTCTGATCTGCGCCGACGGCTCGCCCTCCTCCCGCCGGGTTTTTCCCTTTTTGAAACATATGCTGCCCGCCGTGAAAGACCCGCTGGAAATCCTCTGGATCCAGCAAACCGCCAACAGCCCGGAAACCGTCCAGGCAGCCGAACAATGCCTGGCCCACGCCGGCGAATGGCTGGGGAATTGCGGCAGGAAAACGGTCTTCCATCGGCTCCGGGGCGACCGGCCGGCCGATCTCATCCTGCAGGCCGCCGGCTCCCCAGCCGTGATCGTGCTGGGGGCCAGCCTGCGCCACGACCTGGTCCGCCGCTTCAAGGGCAGTCTACCCCTGGAGATCATCGCCCGCACCGCGGCCAGCGTGCTCCTGGTCAAACTGCCCCACGAGGCCGACGCGGAGTTTTTCAAGACGCCGTTTACGTGTTAGCTGTGAAAAGGGATCTTGCGGAGGATTGTGAGCTTCCGGTAGGCGTACTTGGAAGTCCAGTCTGACCTGAGATAAACTCCGGCTATTCTTTAACATGGAAGAAAGGATAGCCGATGAAGCCCATAGGATCAGAATATACCGATCTTAGAATCCCTATAAGAACAGTTTAAAGCCTGGCGGGCTGGGTAGACCGGCCGAGAGCCGATCCCCGAACACTTAGGCTTTGCCACCAGCGCTTATCCCGGGGCCGGTTTGTCTGGAATTTTGATCCGGGAAAAAACGCAGGCTTCCCCGGGTGAACAGACCACTGGCCGTGGCCGGGAACTCAGCCTGCGGTTGCGGGATCCGGTCGAGGTTCGCGCATCAGGACAAAGACGCCATGAGAGTAAGTGGCTTCATCGTCCTGGTTGGTGATCTGGGCCTGGTGAAGCCACAGATCCCACCAGGCCTCGAGTTCTTCATCCGCCAGGTTGATGAGATCCAAGTCTTCTTCGCTCAGGAATTCATCACGAATCTCCGCCATGGTCCGTCCCCTCGGGTAGTGTAAAGGGCAACACCCCCTCCGCCCGTTTGACAACAATCCCATGCGCTTCCAGCAAGGGAAGTCCCGCCAAGGCTCTTTCAACGTCTTTCCAGATCTCCACCCAGGCCCGAGCCGCGGCAGCGTAGCGGGCCAGGCGCCGCTCATTGGCATGAATGAGTCGGCGTCGTTCAGCATCGAGCGCGGCTTCGAGGGATTCGCGATTTTTAAGGGCCTTGGTCCCGATGCCGCGTTCGGCAAGGAGTGCTGCAACCTCGGAAGGAGATTCCCTGAAAAAATCGAGTATCTCCCGAGCGCTCCGGGAATAGCGCACTTGGTCTTCCCCAGCGGTCATTCGGCGTGAAAGCTCACCAATCACCGCGTAGTCTTTTTCACGATTGGTTTTCTTGAGTTCCGCAAGATCTACCAGGTTGACGAAAGGGAAAGCCCGGTTTTCCTGGTCGGACCAGATCCGGGCCAGGCGCTCCGCTCCGATCCGGGGCGGCCGGGAGACGAAATCGGTGCGCACACGCAATTGATCCCGTGTGAACTCGAAATGGGAACTCCAGCCACCGGCCAGCCATCTCCGGTCGAGCGGCGCGCTGAAGCGATAGCGCGCGCCGCTTTCATGAAGTATTTGCAAAATATGATGCAGCGCCTCGTCATCCTCCTTCACGATCCAGTCGCCGTCCTTGCTCATGACCGCCAGGCGGTGCAGCACCACAGCCTGTCCTGAACTCAGAATCGCTCTCAGGCGTCCGGTGTTGAAATGCTGAGTCAGATCCATATAAATATTCATAAAGAATATTTATCAGATTTTATCCGGAAGATCAACGCAGACAAAATGATGTGGACCGGGAAGAAGATCGCCTTCCTCTGGCAGCGCTGGCCTTCGCCACTACCGAAGGCTTTATGCTCCTGGAGGCGCTCGGCTGCAATACAATTTTACGAAAGCCTTGAAAGGTCTTTGGACCAGGCAGGTAAGCCGCTTATGCGGTTTGTAAAGCGGACGTTCCGTGGAAATCCGGGCTGACCGCTTACCAGACCACCATGAATCCGTGCAGGCAGGTT
>JALOOY010000140.1 GCA_025454185.1 Thermodesulfobacteriota bacterium | reverse complement strand
AGTAAAAAACATTTCACCGCAAAGACGCCAAGGGCGCAAAGGGAACGTCCTGCCGCCTGCGGCGGATTTGGGGTATGCGGAATCCCGGAGGTGCAGGTAGAAGGGGAATATCTCGGTGACCCCCGCGACAAGGATATCCGCAACTGTGTGCCCTGCGACGTCAACCAGATCAAAAAAGCGCTCAAGGAGGCCCAGTGAATATAGCCTGAAGTCCCAATCCTATCTAACCAAGGAGAAATAGATGCCCAAACCAAAAAAACGAACCGACCTGCGTGATTTCTTTTCCCTGGCCGAAGGGCGCCGGGACCGCTGGAGCCTGCTCAACGACCGGGCCCGCACCTGGGCCCAGGTCCGGAGCCGGGCGGCCGAAAAGGTCAAAGGAGAGGCCGTCGGGCTGTTGTCCGAGATCATCCCGCTGGAGGGTTTCTACGCCTACCCTGGTTCCCGGGTCCTGGGAATCCTGAAAGAGCGCTTGAACGACGACAACGCCGAAGGCTTCGCCCATCTGACCCAGAAGATTTTGACCGCCCTGCTTTCGGAATCCTTTCGCCGTGAGACGGCCGCCTGGGACACGGACGAGGAGGCCGAGACGGCCGCCGGCGACCGCCTGGAGGCTTATTTCGGAAAAATGGATGCCCACCGTCCATATTTCGAGGTCCTGTCCGTGACCCCGAGCCCGCCGGGCAACTGGGAAAAAAACCGCCAGGAAGTCCGCCGCCTCCGGCGACCGGAAGACCCCTTTATCTATGAACTGGTCCAGGCCGGCAATTTCGAAGACGCCGTGGCGGCGGTCATTGTCAACGCCAATCTGCAGGCCGTGGCCCTCTACGATGGCTTCGGTTACCGTTCGCCCCTCGACATGCCCCTGCTGAAGGAGCAACTGGCCCGCCACCTGAAGATCGACCTCAACGAGGTGGCGCCCCGGCATCTGGGTCTGACGCTGGCCCAAGTGATCAAGCACCTCCGTCCGGAGATCGACATCTATCTGCTGGCCGACCGGGACGTGGAAGAACTGGCCGGCAGCGAAGGGACCACGGCCATCCGGCGGATCTTCTATGACCTGGAAGAGCTGATGGAGATCCATTTGAGCATCCTGGAGGGGATCAACCAGCGCTACGATACCCCCTACTTTTCCAACCTGAAGCGCTACAGCCAGCGGCCGGTGGGGACCTTCCACGCCCTGCCCGTGGCCCGGGGCAAGTCCATCTTCAAATCCAACTGGATCCGGGACATGGGTCATTTTTACGGGATCAACCTCTTCCTGGCCGAGTCCTCGGCCACCACGGGCGGTCTGGACAGCCTGCTGGAACCCACGGGGAACATCAAGGAGGCCCAGGATAAGGCGGCCCGGGCCTTCGGCGCCCAGAAGGCCTTTTTCGCCACCAACGGCACCTCCACCTCCAACAAGATCGTGGTTCAGGCCCTGAGCCGGCCGGGCGACATCGTGCTGGTAGACCGGAACTGCCACAAGTCGCACCACTATGGCTTCATCCTCTCCGGGGCCCAGCCGCTTTACCTGGAGGCCTATCCACTGACCGCTTATTCCATGTACGGCGCCGTGCCGCTGCGAACGATCAAGAAGGCCCTGCTGGACCTGCAGGCTGAAGGGAAGCTGGACCGGGCCCGCATGGTGGACCTCACCAACTGCACCTTCGACGGCCACATGTACAATCCCCGGCAGGTGATGGAGGAGTGCCTGGCCATCAAGCCGGACTTGATCTTTCTCTGGGACGAGGCCTGGTTCGGCTTCGCCCGCTTCTCCCTCTTTCACCGGCCGCGGACGGCCATGGCCGCCGCCGCCGCGCTGGAGGCCCGCTATCGGGACCCGGCTTACCGGCAGGAATACGAGGCTTTTAAGGCACAGTTCGGCTCCTTCGACCCCGCCGACCCCGCCCTGCTGGACCGCCATCTCCTGCCCGACCCGGACCGGGTGCGCATCCGGGTCTACCACACCCATTCCACCCACAAGTCCATGTCGGCCCTGCGCCAGGGTTCCATGATCCTGGTCTACGATCAGGATTTTCACCAGGTGGAGGAGGCCTTTCACGAGGCCTATTTCACCCACACCTCGACCTCGCCCAATCTGCAGATCATCGCCTCCCTGGACGTGGCCCGGCGGCAGATGGAGCTGGAGGGCTACGACCTGGTCATGAAGGCCAGCGAACTGGCCTTTGACATCCGGCGGGAGGTCAACAGCCACCCCCTGCTGTCCAAATATTTCCGCATACTTTCCAACGGCGAAATGGTCCCCCGGGAATTACGGGCCTCCGGCATCGCCGACTATGGGCCTCCGGATTCCGCCTGGACCGATGTGCTGGAGGCCTGGCGGGAGGACGAGTTCGCCCTGGACCCCACCCGGATGACCCTGGTCTGCGGCACGGCCGGGTACGACGGCACGGCCTTCAAGAACCTGCTGGCGGAGGAGTATGACATCCAGCTCAACAAGACCTCCCGGAACAGCATTCTGCTGCAGACCAACATCAACAACAACCGCAGCGACGCCGCTCACCTGATCAAGGTCCTGGCCGACCTGGCTCGGAAGATCGATCGCCGACTCGACGAGGGCGGGGCCGAGGTCCGGGCGGCCTTTCAGTCTCGCGTCCAGTCCCTGATGACCGACGTGCCGGACCTGCCGAACTTCAGCCGCTTCCACGATGCCTTCCGGGACAATCCGCAAAGCGCCACGCAGGAAGGCCACATGCGGGAGGCCTTTTACCTGGCCTACCGGGCGGAGCACTGCGAACACGTGAAGCTCCGGGGCCCGGAGATGGACGAACGGCTGGAAAAAGGGCCGGAGCTGGTATCGGCCAACCTGGTGATCCCCTACCCGCCGGGTTTTCCCATCATGGTCCCGGGCCAGGTCATCACCCGGGAGACCGTGGAATTCATGCGCAAGCTCGACGTGAAGGAGATCCACGGCTACAATGCCGCGGAAGGGCTCAAGGTTTTTAAATCGGAGGTTCTGGTTCCTAAAGCCGCTGCCTGACCTTACGCCTTCATAATCCGGGTAGGGGGCGACTATGGTCACCGGGGGAGGCTGGGGTCTCCCCTACCCGCCCGGTAATCATATCTTGGGAAGTTGCAAGGTCCGACAGACCTTTGAAAGGAGGACCGACGTGCAGTGGTTGATCGAGACGTTTCGGCAATACCCCGAACTGGCCATATTCCTCACCCTGGCTCTGGGTTATTGGATCGGCAATTTGAAATTCGGCAAGTTCAACCTGGGGGCGGTCACCGGCGTATTGCTGGCCGGTGTGCTGATTGGGCAGATGGGCATCACCATTTCATCCAACGTGAAGTCGGTATTCTTCATCATGTTCCTGTTCGCCGTCGGCTACGGAGTGGGGCCCCAATTTTTCCGCGGGTTGAAGAGCGACGGCGTACCCCAGGTCATTTTTTCCGTGCTGCAATGCCTCGCCTCCCTGTTCACGGCCTACCTGGTCGCCCGGTTTTTGGGCTACGACGCCGGCGCGGCCGCCGGATTGCTGGCCGGGTCCCAGACCATCTCCGCCGTGCTGGGTGTGGCCACGGATGCCGTCAACCAACTCCCTATTCCCGCAGACCAGAAAACCGCGCTGATCAACAACATGCCGGTTGCTTACGCGGTAACCTATCTCTTCGGCACCGCGGGGTCAGCCTGGCTCCTGGCCTCCATCGGGCCCAAGCTGCTGCGGGTGGATCTGGCCGCCGAGTGCCGGAAACTGGAAACCCAGATGGGTGGGGGAGAAGCCGAACTGGGGGTGATCTCCCTGGCCCGCCGTTTCGATGCCCGTGCCTTTCGGGTAACCAACCCGCAGCTAGCAAATAAAACCGTTGGAGAATTGGAAGCAGCGCCCCGGGAAGCCCGGGTTTTTTTCCTGCGGATACGCCGCGGGTCCGCCCTCATCGAGGCTGAACCTTCGACGGTCATTCAAGAAAACGATATCGTCCTCGTGGCTACCCGACAGGAGGTCCTCATCGAAAAGGGAAGCTTGATCGGACCCGAGGTGGACGATAAGGCCCTGCTGGACGTCCCGGCCGCCGTCGTCGATGTCGTTTTGACCAACAAGGCCCTGGCCGGCAAGACCCTGGCCGATCTGGCGGGGCAGGAGTTGGCCCGGGGAGTATTTCTGCGCCAACTCACCCGGGTCGGGCGAGAGCTGCCCTTTACGCCGGGAACCAAAGTCGACCGGGGCGATGTGCTGACGCTGGTGGGCGCCAAGCGGAACGTTGATCGGGCGGCCCGGGAAATCGGCTACGCCGACCGGCCCACCAACACGACGGACATGGTATTTGTCGGATTGGGCATCGTGCTCGGGGGGCTGGTGGGCGCCCTGACCATCCGCCTGGGTGGCATCCCGCTCAGCCTCAGTACCAGCGGCGGAGCGCTTATCGCCGGACTCGTGTTCGGCTGGCTGCGGTCGGTCCACCGGACCTTCGGCCGTATTCCGGCGCCGGGCCTCTGGATTTTGAATAACATGGGCCTCACCGCCTTCATCGCCGTGGTCGGCATCAGCGCCGGGCCCAGCTTTGTGGCCGGTCTCAAACAAGCGGGACTGAGCCTGTTCTTCGCCGGCATTGTGGTAACCTCCGTACCGCTGATCATCGGCATCCTGATGGGCAAGTATATTTTTAAATTTCACCCGGGCATTACCCTGGGCGCGGCGGCCGGGGCCCGGACGACGACGGCGGCGCTGGGCCTGATCGAGGACGTAGCCCAGAGCAAAGTGCCGGCACTCGGCTATACCGTCACCTACGCCGTCGGCAATACCCTGCTCACCATTTGGGGTCTGGTCATCATTTTACTAATGAACTGAATTTCTTTAAGCCGGTAGATAGAAAGGAGTAGGGTATGGCGGTTAAAACCAGGAAAACAAAAACCTCTCGCGCCGAGCAACGGGACCTGCTCAAGCTGAGCCCTTTCGAACTCAAGGACAAGCTCATCGCCCTGGCGGGCGAGAGCGAAAGGGAAAGCAATGCCCAGATGCTGAACGCCGGGCGCGGCAATCCGAACTGGATCTGTACCACACCCCGGGGGGCCTTCGAGACCCTGCTGCGGTTTGCCCTGGAAGAATCGCGGCGCGGCGTCGACATTCCGGACCTCGGCCGTATGCCCCAGAAAGACGGCATCGGCAAACGCTTCGCCGAATTTCTCAAGGCCAATCCGGGCGCCCCCGGAGCCAAATTGCTCCGCGATGCCTTCCACTACGGGGTAAAGACGCTGAAATTCGAAGGAGATGCCTTTGCCCATGAACTGGCCGAAGGTATTATCGGTTGCATGTACCCGGTGCCGGATCGGATGCTGCGCTGCACCGAGCGCATCGTCCATGAATATCTGGTTAAGGAGATGTGCGCCGGGAAGCCGCCGGCAGGACGCTACGACCTGTTCGCCGTCGAGGGCGGCACGGCGGCCATGTGCTACATCTTCGATTCCCTGATGCTTAATCACCTGCTGCACCGCGGGGACACCGTCGCCCTCGGGGTGCCGACCTTCACACCGTACATCGAGATCCCCCACTTCGACCGCTACGCCTTCAAGGTCGTAAACATCGACGCGGGGAAGGAACGCCGGCCCGACGGCACCCACTCCTGGCAGTATGCCGACGCGGAAATCGACAAGCTGGCCGATAAGCGCATCAAGGCCTTTTTCCTCGTCAATCCGAGCAACCC
>JALOOY010000139.1 GCA_025454185.1 Thermodesulfobacteriota bacterium | reverse complement strand
TACCCTCCAATAATAAGATTTCCAAAACATAATGCAACGACACGGACCCGGGGGTTCACCTCCGTCTTCACAATTATCTTTACGAATGGTTTGCATTGGTTTACATTTGTCACATAAGCTTTTTGAAGCCAGCCGACGGTTTTAAAGTTATTTTTCGAAAAGCCAGACAACCCATCGTTATTGCTAATTTATTTAATTAAAAGGAACCTCCCTGTGAACGTCCTGCTCGTGTATCCCCAATACCCCGAAACCTTCTGGAGTTTCAAATACGCGCTGAAGTTTGTCTCTAAAAAAGCCGCCTTCCCCCCCCTGGGCCTCTTGACCGTGGCCGCGTTGCTGCCCGCTTCCTGGAACAAAAAGCTAATCGACCTCAATGTTACCAAATGGAACGACAAGGAACTGGAAGGAATAGACCTGGTCCTCATCAGCGCCATGTTGATCCAGGAAGCCAGTGTGGAGGAAATAATCCAAGGTTGCCATGGCCGGGGCCTGAAGATCGTGGTGGGGGGACCCCTGTTTACTATCAACGGTGAGGAAACCCTGGATGACCGAATCGATCATTACGTGCTGGACGAGGGGGAGGTTACGATTCCTGAATTCCTGGCCGATCTGGAAAAAGGGACGCTCAAACGGATGTACAGTTCGCCGGAACGCCCCGCATTAAGCCGGACCCCCCTGCCCGCCTGGGATTTGATTTCCTTCAAAAAATACGCGACTTTGCCGGTCCAGTATTCTCGGGGCTGTCCTTTCAACTGCGATTTTTGCGACATTGCCATTCTCAACGGCCGGGTCCCCCGCACTAAAAGCAGCGAACAGATGCTGGCCGAGATGGACGCCCTGTACGAACGGGGCTGGCGGGGCGGGGTTTTCATCGTGGACGACAACTTCATCGGCCATAAAAAACAGGTTAAACAGCTCCTGCCCCGGCTCCGGCAATGGGGCCTGGAACGGGGTTACCCCTTCCACTTCATTACCGAGGCCTCCCTGAACTTGGCCGATGACGATGAGTTGTTGAAGCTCATGACCGAAGCCAACTTTTCCCAGGTCTTCCTGGGCATCGAAACCCCCCACGAGGGTAGCCTCACCGAGTGCAACAAGGTTCAGAACGCCGAACGGGACCTGGAAGAATCCATCCATAAGATTCAGCAGGCCGGACTGGAGGTCATGGGCGGATTTATCGTCGGCTTCGACAGCGACCCGCCGTCTATTTTTGAACAGCAAATCCGCTTCATCCAACGGATCGGGGTGGTGACGGCCATGGTCGGACTGCTCCACGCCGTCCCCCGGACCCCGCTCTACCAGCGGTTGAAGGAACAAGGGCGCATCCTCAAGAACAGCACGGGCAACAATACCGACGGTACCCTGAATTTCATCCCTAAGATGGACGTACAGCTTCTAATAAACGGCTACCGGCAGATTGTCGAAACCATCTACCAGCCCCGGCAGTACTACGCACGGATCTCCACCTTCCTGAAAGGCTATAAACCCGGGCTGAAGGGGCAGCGGATGAAGATGCGGGACGTCCGGGCCTTTGTTAAATCCCTTTATATTCTGGGCATATTCGGCCGTGAACGGTTTTATTATTGGAAACTTTTAACCACAACGTTAATCAAATACCGGCGAGCCTTCCCCCAGGCCATCAGTTATGCCATTTACGGCTACCACTTCCGGCGGGTCCTCAAGCATCTCGCTCTGGCCTCCGCCAAGAAGGTCACTTCAAAAGCCACCTGATACAGACCCCGGATTGCCCGTCTTTTCCTCCGGCCTGGTTTCAATCCTGGATTTCGGCCGGCCCGATGGGAGACAGCCTCTTGTCGATTTCAAAGAAGACGAGATAGCGTTCGGTATTATCGTCCCCGTAACGGCGCCGGCGCAGGGTCTGGAGCAGCTCCGAATCCTTTTCTTCCCGGATCTTGGTCAAAAATAGACGTAAACCCTGGAATCTGGCGCCCTCCTTTTCGTCCTCGAGAAACAGGTAGGCGGCGTGGGGATTGGATTGCAGGTTGTGGTGGGTCAACCGGTCCGGCATGATGAAGGCCACCGTATGCTCATCCAGCACGTGAGGACGGGAATAAACCGCCAGGTCCACCTTTCCCTCGCCGTCCGCCGTGGCCAATACCCCCAGGCCCTTTTTGTTCTCGAAATACTCTTTCAGCTTCATGAGGTCCCTCCCTGTATTTCATCCGTTTTGATTTTCTGGGAAGTTAAATCTCCGGGGGGGCTCTGTCAACCAGCGCCCCAAGGAGGGACCCTTTTGCCCAACAACCTCCTCCCTCGGGTTTTGTAAAGATTAAATTGAAAAACCAACCCATTTGCTTTATACAAGGGAAACAAGCAAATTCTCCCAAGGAGCACACGAACATGAATACCAAATCCTGGTTGTTTCCCTGGGCCGGTCTGGCTCTGGTGCTGGTGCTGATCCTGGCCCCTTCCGCGGCCCTGGGGGCCGAGGGTCCGGTCCCCGGTAGTACAATGCCAGCCTTTCAACTGAAAATGGCCGATTCCCCCGAAGCCAGCGCCGCTAACCTGGGGCTGAAAGGTGTCAAGACTTTCCGGCTTTCCCAGGTCAAGACCAAACTGCTGGTGGCGGATATTTTTTCGGTTTACTGCCCGGTCTGCCAGAATAACGCCCCCCTGGTCAACCAGCTTTTCAAAATCATTCAGGAAGATCCGGAACTGAACAAAAACATAAAGATGCTGGGGATCAGCCTGGAAAAAAACCCCAGTGAACTGATTGTGTACAAACAAAAATTCGAAGTGAAATTTCCGCTGGCCTTGGGCCCCGAACAAGCGATCAAGAAAAGTTTTAAATATCTCCCCGTCCTGCTCGTGCTGGATCAAAACGGAAAAATTCTCATGAGCCATTCCGGGAAGATAGAAACATTGGACCCTATTTTGATGGAACTGAGGGAACTCAATAAAAAGATTTCGCAGTAACCCGCGGGACCCTTTTTGATGCCCGGAGCGGAAGACAAATCGATCGTTGAGACCCTGGCCGAGAGCAGCCTCTTCGGGGGCCTGGCACCGGAGGTGCGGGAGGCCATTGCCGCCGCCGCCCAGGAGGTTGTTCTGCCCGCCGGAACGATCATCGGTCGGGCGGGCGACCGGGGAAAGGCCTGCGGCATTGTCGTCTCCGGGAAAGTCCAGTTGTTCCGGACGGACAATAGAGGAACCGAGATCGAGATCATCCGTTTGGGGCCGCGGGAAAGCTTCGGGGAGGTCTGTCTCCTGTCCGATGAGCCGATCGTGGCCTCGGTAAGAACCCTGGAAGATACCCGTCTGATCTTCTTCCCCCGGGAGGCCTTTGCCGAGGTCATCAAGCAATATCCCGAGGTTACGGGGGCCGTCGGCCAAGGGGTCTCTCGCTGGATGCACCGGATAAGCTCCGGGATCGAAAAGCGGATAAGCCGCCAAATGGGCGCCCCGCGTCTGCACTGGTTTCACTTCGTCCCCATCATGGTCCTCAGCCTGGTTTGTGCCGTGGCCTACAACCTCTCCAATCCCAAAGGCTTGCCCTTTCTGCCCAACCGTATTACCCTGGAGGCCGGCTCCCTGATCAGTGCCGCGGATGCCTACCGGAAATTCCAGCGGGGCGGCGTCCTGTTTATCGATGCCCTGCCGGCCGAGCTCCACGAAGAAGGGCACATCCCCAACGCCGTCAACCTCCCCCTGGCCATGTTCGACTTCATGTACGATATGCGGCTCGGCAAAACGGACAAAAGCCAGGAAGTCATCGTCTACGGGAGGACCATCAGCAAACACTATGACGAAGAGGTGGCGCAGAAACTCCTGGCCCGCGGCTTTGAAAACGTAAAGATTATTGAGGACGGATTGAAGGACTGGAAAAAATACCAATACCCGGTGGTGTCGTGAAGACGGCCCTGGCCTTCCTGAAAAGGGCGCTGGCCAGCGAGTACCTCGCCCTGGCGCTCCGGCTCTACATCGGCTGGGTTTTCATCTATGCCAGCCTGGGCAAAATCACCGATCCGGCCATCTTCGCCGAAAACATCGCCAATTATCGGATCGTTCCCTATTGGGGACTCAATCTGGTGGCGATCTTCCTCCCCTGGCTGGAATTGATCTGCGGGTTTTGTCTCATCATCGGCCTTTGGACCAAGGCCAACACGACCGTTTTAGGAGGCCTGCTGGCCCTGTTCACGGTTTTCGTCATTATCACTATTTTTCGGGGTACCCAAATGAATTGCGGGTGCTTCGACACGGTGGGTGAACCGGTCGGCTGGAAAAAAGTCGGAGAAAATACGCTCTGGCTGCTGATGACGATCCAAATATTTTTCTTTGATCGGATCTTTCAATTGCACCGGACCGCCCCCTGGCTCCGAAAGAAAAGGCCATTGCTGGCCTCCGACATGTGACGGGAGAAAAAGGTTCTACGCTATGAGCTGCCCTAACCGCTTCTGGTGGTCTTTAATTGCCCTGGCCCTTTTCTTGGGTGCCTGTTTCAAAGGAGAGGAGGTCAGCGGGGTTTATCAGCCCGTACCGGGAAGCCCTCCGGAGTATGCCGATGTGACGGTGGAATTAAAAAAAGGCGGGGAAGGGGTCCGCCGGGTCCGGGGCGGAGAAGACCAGGTCTTTAGCTGGGTCGTCAAGGGAAAAAAGATACGCATTCACACCCAGGCCGGCGGAGTCATCGTGGCCAGGCCCTGGGGCGACCTCGTCGAAGTGAAATTCCCCGGGCGTCAGGTGGTTTATTTCAAAAAAATCCGCTAAGTCCGTGACCTGGATTGGGGGATCTCTGGCAGCGCCCCCTGAACCGAACCCTCCTAAATTTTATTTCCCGTGAGTCTGGGCGATTTTCTCAAACATGGTCACCAGCCCCACAGCAAGCGCATAGACGGCCTCGATCCGGAGGTTTTCCTCGGCCGTGACGTCCAGGAAAAGGTGCAGTGAGGATTCCAGGCCCTCCTCGCTCTTCCAATAGCACAACAAGAGGGGCAGCCGGGGCAGCGGGTGGAGTACAATGGCGATATCCGAGTCAAAGCGGTCGGGCGCGGGCTCCCCGGCGAAAATCTCGACCAGCAGCTCCAGGAGTTCCGTATAATCGTCGATGACTTTTTTCAACGGTTTTTCGCAGCGCTGCTCGAACAGCCGCCACCAGTCCGCCCCGCCCCGGGTTTCCCGCAGGGGCAGCCACTCACCACGCGGCTCCCGGCCGGTGCAGTCCAGGATATAATTCAAAAGCGGAACGGCTACCCAGCGGTTGACATGGCAATCGGAGTAGATGACACCGGCGGAATCGACGCTGAAAGGCTTGCCCAAACAAAGCAGCGTCAATTTCCCCTGGTGATAGAGACCGCCGCAACGATCCGCGGCCCGCGCCAGGTCGATCTCCCGGACTCGTTTTTGAAGTTTCTCCAGCGCCTCCCGCTGGTCCTTTTCCGGGGCGCTTTCTGCGCCCGCCCCTTCTCGGGATTCCGCTGATTTGCCCTCGGCCCAATACGGACAATCGGCGACCGTTTTTTTCCCTTGAAATACCGCCACCGCGAAGGCCAGACAACTGGCCTGGCG
Source organism: Thermodesulfobacteriota bacterium (assembly GCA_025454185.1). GTDB lineage: Bacteria > Desulfobacterota > RBG-13-43-22 > RBG-13-43-22 > RBG-13-43-22 > JACRCK01. The sequence goes on along the minus strand of JALOOY010000139.1, from coordinate 135 downwards.
GCACTCCCGGCAATTGGTTTTAGGCAGGAGGCTCAACACCTCCAAGTGGCTGCTGAAACTTGGCATGGACCTTCCTCCGACTGCGTTTTTTTAATTCGATGTTGGATGTTCGATGTTCGATGTTGGACGTTCGTC
>JALOOY010000138.1 GCA_025454185.1 Thermodesulfobacteriota bacterium | reverse complement strand
CTCGACGCCACCGACCCTGGGGCTTTCGAGAAGGAGGCGACTGGACTCTGGAAACCTGGTGCCGGGATCAGGGGCTGGAAACCTATCGGGAAATGGATCGGGAATGGAAATCCATCATGCTCCAGGTGGGGGCCCGCCCCGGCAAACCCCTGGGTGCCAAGTTCCGGGACCACTATTACCAGGTGGCCTATGACCTGGATTGGTTCCAAGGGTATATTTTTGATACTGATTTCCTCAAAATCTTTGCCGTGGAACCGGAGCTGCAAGACCGCCTGCGCACTGACGCTGAAGAGTTACTCCGCTTCGCCTTCCGCTATCTGAAATACATGCTGCGGCTGGAAAACTCCATGACCGTCAATCTGCCCCGGAGTTGCCCGGGTCAATCCTGTCCCGCCGATGAGAAATAATGGCCCCCGGGCTCGCAGTTAACATGCAACGCTGTCTGAAAATCGAGCCTGCCAGGCTTTAGCCAACAAATGTAAGGAGCGTAGTTATGGCGGAAGTTGACATCATTCAGGCCATCGAGCTGGCCATTTCCCATGAACTGGAAGCCCGCCGGGCCTACCTGGACTTGAGCGAGCAGGCGGATGATCCGGAGTTGCAAAGGCTCCTGAAAGAGATTGCCCAGGAAGAAGCCGGCCACGAAGCCTCCCTGCGCAGCCGCCTGCGCCTCTACCAGGAAAAACATCTTCTCCGGGATACCATCTCCCGCTATGTCAGCCCCAACGTCATGGAGGAAATTTTAAAGAATCCCCAGTTGCTCAAGCTGGGCGGCAAACAGCAGCGGGTAACGGTCCTGTTCGCCGATATCTGGGGCTTTACCAGCCTCTCCGAAAAGTTGGCTCCGGAAACCGTGGTGGAGATGCTGAACCATTTTTTTACGGCCATGGTGGACATCGTTTTTGAACACGAAGGCACCCTGGATAAATTTATCGGGGATAACCTCATGGCTGTTTTCGGGACCCCGCTGGAAATCCAGGGGGCCGCCGTCAAAGCCGCCCGCTGCGCCCTGGCCATGCACCGGCGCCTCCGGGAGATGCAGACCGTCGCCTGCCACATCGACCGCATCGGTATCGGCATCAATACCGGCGAGGTCATCGCCGGCAACATCGGCTCCCACCGCCACATGGATTTTACCGTCATCGGCGACGTGGTCAACATCGCCGCCCGGCTGGAGAGCCTCACCCGGGAACTGGACGCCGACATCATCGTCGGCCCCGAGACCTATCAGGAAATCTCCCCCTATTTCCACCTGGAGCCCTGCGAGCCCGTAGTGCTCCGGGGCCGCAGTGAACCCCTGCACACCTACCGCCTGCTGGGGGAAGCTTAACAGGTCAGAGATTATAACAGGTTGCTAAAAACGGTAATCACCCCATGTAGGGGCGGACCCATGTGTCCGCCCTGGCTTGCGCTTCAAGTCGCAAAGCCGTGCCGCAGGGCAATCTTTTTGATCATGTGCGCCAGGCCTACCCCCAAAGTGAACACCGAATCGGTGTCCAGATTCCGGTCCGCGGTCTCGTCGAAAAAAACCAGGAGGTTCGAATCCATACCCTCTTCCGGCAGCCAGTAGCACAGCAGGATAGGGACCTTGGGCAGGGGGTTTAGCACCACCGAGATATCGGAATCGAACTCCCGGGCCACCTGCCGGCCGCTGAACAATTGCACAATGTCATCAAACAGCGAGGTGTAGACGTCGGCCACCCGTTGCAGCGGCTCTTCGCACTGCCTCTGGAAAAGCGGATACCGTTCCCGGCCATCAGTCAACTCCCGCAGCGACACCCACCTGCCCGTTACCGGCAGCCCCGCCCCGTGCAAAAGGTAATTGAGCAGCGGCACCGCTACCCAGGGGTTGATGTGAATATCCGCACTGAGATTGCCCTGCCCGTCAACGGCAAAGTCTTTCCCCAAAACCTTCAGGGTCAGCTTCCCGTCCGCGAAACTCCCTCCGGTCCGCTCCGCGGCCCCGGCCAAATCGATCTTGGCCACTTCCGACTTTAATTGGGCCAAATACTTCAACCCGGGCTCATAGGCCGGGCGGGTCTCGATTTTCCCCTCCAGCTGGGCCGCCAGATGTTCCGGCAACTGGGGGCATTCCTGAAGTTTCCTTCTCTCCTGAAACACCGCCCCGGCAAAAGCCAGACAGGTTTTTTCCCCGCATTTGCGGCAATTGGACTTATCCAGCAGTTTGTATATTTCTAAAGCATTTTTAGGCCTGGTCTGCAAGGTTTCCCCTTTGAGAACATATTCATGCTGCCATCTCCTGGGCAGATATGATTAATATATACCCTAGGCTAAAAATTTTGTCCCTTATTTTCCCTCGGCGTCCTCTGCGTCTCGGCGGTGAATTTCCGTCCCCCGGCTCCCAATCCTCCATCCCTCTTCCAACCCCGGAATAAAATTCCTTGACAGCTCTTTCTAAATCTGTTTTATTAGCAACCAAGAACATCGAGAGGAAATTCACATGCAGGTCCGGCAGGCAAGTTTTTCTTTTTATTATTACTTTTATTATCCCTGGCCCTGACCCTGCGCCCTCGCTGTGTAATAAGTAACTATTTGAAATAATTAAATAAAGGCTGTGGCGCAGGAGAGGCGACCATGGCTTTTTTGTTTTTCGAGCCGGTTGTCCTCAGGTTTTCGCCGCCCCAGCAAACAAGGAGAAGTATATGATCGGCAAAATGATCCGTCTGGAACGCATCCTGAACCGGGAAACCGGGCGCACGGTAATCGTCCCCATGGACCACGGGGTCACGGTAGGGCCCATCGACGGCCTGATTGACATGAAAACCACGGTGAACAGCGTGGCCATGGGCGGCGCCAATGCCATCGTCATCCATAAGGGTCTGGTGGCTGGAGGCCATCGCCGCCGGGGCCGGGACGTGGGCCTCATCGTCCACATGTCCGGTTCCACCAGTCTCTCCCCCTTCCCCAACGCCAAAACCCTGGTCTGCACCGTCGAGGAAGCCATCAAGCTGGGAGCTGATGCTGTCTCCATTCACCTGAATATCGGCGATGGCACCGAACGGGAAATGCTGGCGGATTTCGGGCAGGTGGCCCGGGACGCCCGGGATTGGGGCATGCCCCTCCTGGCCATGATCTACCCCCGGGGCGAGAAAATCAAGGATGAATACGAGCCCAAAGTCCTAAAACACGCCGCCCGCCTAGGCGCTGAACTCGGCGCCGACATCGTCAAGGTCTCCTACACCGGCGCCGTGGACACCTTCCGGGAAGTGGTGTCCGGCTGCCCCGTGCCCGTGGTCATCGCCGGAGGGCCCAAAATGACCTCTGACCGGGAAATCCTGGAAATGGTGAAAGGGTCCGTCGAGGCCGGGGGCGCCGGCGTTTCCATCGGCCGCAATGTCTTCCAGCACCGCAACCCCACCCGCATGGTCGGGGCCATCAGCCTGCTGGTCCACGAAAACAGCACCGTGGAAGAAGCCCTGGCCTTCCTGCAAACCCCCGAGGTGGAGCGCTAACATGAAGCAGGTATGGGTCAAGATCGATCCCTGGGACAAAAAACGGGTCACCACGGCCCTGGAGGGCGGCGCCGACGCGGTCTGGACTCCTCCCGGCCATGCCGCCGAGGTCAAGGCCCTGGGAAAAATCACGGTTATTGCCCCGGACGGCGATCTGGTCCCCGGGGAGGATCTGTGCGAAATAACTTTGGAAAGCAGCGCCGATGAAGCGGCCATCGTCAGCCAGACCAAATCCCGGCCCGTGATCATCCGCTGCACCGACTGGACCATCATCCCCCTGGAAAATCTGATAGCCCAGGCTTCCCAGAATCTCTTTGTGGAAGCCGCCACGGTAGAGGAAGTCAAAACTTTTTTAGGTATCCTGGAGCGGGGCGTCGACGGCCTGGTCATCACCGCGCCGCATCTGGGCGAGCTAAAAAAATTGCTCGCCCTGGCCAAGGGCATCTCCCCGCCGGTGGAATTGACCACTGCCTCCGTGATCGGGGTCAAACCCCTGGGCATGGGCGACCGGGTCTGCGTCGATACCTGCACCCAGATGGGGTTGGGGCAGGGTATGCTGGTGGGCAATTCTTCCGCCGCCCTCTTTCTGGTGCATGCCGAGTCCCTGGAAAACCCCTATGTCGCCGCCCGTCCCTTCCGGGTCAACGCCGGTCCGGTGCATGCCTATATCCGGGTCCCCGGCAACAAAACCCGCTATCTCAGCGAACTGACGGCCGGCGACGAAGTACTGGTGGTCGATCACCAGGGCCAAACCCTCCCGGCCACGGTGGGACGGGTCAAGATCGAAAAACGGCCCCTGATGCTGGTCACCGCCGCCCACGCCGGCAAGGAATTCGCCACCATTGTCCAGAATGCCGAAACCATCCGCCTCACCCGTCCCAATGGCGAGGCCGTTTCCGTGGTCCATCTGGCCCCCGGCGACGAGATCCTGGTGGCCCTGGAAGAGGCCGGCCGCCATTTCGGCTATAAAGTAACCGAGACTATCCTGGAAAAATAACCGGAAACCCACAAATGATCGATAAAAAAAGTGTCCGGCAACAGATCGACGCCACCGATGAGAAACTGCTGGCCCTCGTCAACGAGCGCCTGCAACTGGCTAAAACCATAGGAGAAATAAAGAGCCGGGAGGAGCTGGCCACCCTGGACCCCAAGCGGGAACAGGAAGTGCTGGACCACCTGCGCCGTTTTAACACCGGCCCCCTCACCGAGGACGGGTTGCGCAACATCTTCCGGGAAATCATCTCCGCCGCCCGCCAGGTCCAGCGGCCCCTGTCCGTGGCCTTCCTGGGGCCGGAGGCCACCTTCACCCATCTGGCGGCCATCAAGAAATTCGGCCGCTCCACCCTGTTCAAGCCCCTCCCCACCATCCCCGAAGTCTTTATCTCCGTGGAGAAGGGCAATCAGCACCTCGGCGTCGTGCCCATCGAGAATTCCACCGAGGGCGTGGTCAACGAGACCCTGGATCAGTTTGTCGATACCAAACTGCAGGTCTGCGGCGAAATCTATCTGGAAATCTCCCACGATCTCATTTCCCGCTCCGGCCAGGCCCAGGATATCGAAATTATCTACACCCACCCCCACGCCCATGGCCAGTGCCGCCAGTGGCTCCAGAGACACCTGCCCCAGATCCCCGTCCTGGAAGTCAGTTCCACCGGTCTGGCCGCCCAGAAAGCCGCCCATAACCCCAATTCCGCCGCCATTGCCAGCGGTTTTGCCGCCTCCCTCTATGAGTTGCGGGTCGTGGAGTCCCGCATCGAGGACCACCGGGAAAACGCCACCCATTTTTTCATCATGGGGCCTTATACCCCCGGCGCCACCGGCGCCGATAAAACCTCCATCATCTTTGCCGTCAACGATGCCCCCGGGGCCCTGTACACCATGCTCCGCCCCTTGGCCGACCGGGGCATCAACATGACCCGCATTGTCTCCCGGCCCATGAAGACCGTCGCCTGGCGCTACCTCTTTTTCGTCGATTTGGACGGCCACCGGGAAGAACCGGCCCTGGGTGACTGTCTCCGGGAAATGGAGGCCATGAGCGCCTTTTTCAAAATCCTGGGCTCCTTCCCCCGGGCCGAAGCCGTGGAGAAGATCAGTTGAATCCTCCCCGCATCTGCATCCCGGTGGTGGCAGCCAGCCACGCCGAAGCCGAACAGTCCCTGTCCCGCATCCGGGCCCATGGCTACCTGGCCG
>JALOOY010000137.1 GCA_025454185.1 Thermodesulfobacteriota bacterium | reverse complement strand
AACACGACCGGCAGCGCCGGGACCCCGGCAGAAGGCCCGAAGGGGCTTTCTCTCCCGGCCGCGTGCTGGAGGGAGAGGTGGGCCGCGAACAGCCCGCTTCCGGACGGGGCTACTTTTTCAAGAGTATTCTGGAGGGCATCCGGGACGGGATCGGCGTCCTGGATGAGGACCTGAACCTCGTTTTCACCAACTCCGTCATGGAAAAGTGGTTCTCTCATCACCTGCCTCTGGTGGGGAAAAAATGCTACCAGGCCTATTATGGGCGGTCAGGCCCCTGCGACAACTGCCCCGCCAGCCGGACGCTGCGGGACCGGAAGGAGCACCGGTCCGTGGTCCCCTGGCTGGGACCTGAGGGTACCCGGGGCTGGCTGGAAATCTGCACCTTTCCCTGGCGGGGCCCCTGGGGAGGCGGTTTGACCGGGGTGGTGGAATATATTCGGGACGTTACCACCCAGAAAAAATGGGAGGCCGAATTTTTTCAGGCCCAAAAGATGGAGGCCATCGGCACCCTGGCCGGGGGCGTGGCCCACGATTTCAACAACCTGCTTATGGGGCTGCAGGGCAATGCCTCGCTCATGCTGCTGGATGTGGACGCGGACCATCCTTTTTATGGCCGTTTAAAAACCATGGAAACGATCATCCAAAGCGGGGCGGACCTGACCCGGAAATTACTGGGCTTTGCCCGGAAGGGCCGTTACGAAGTCCGGCCGACCGATTTGAATGAACTGTTGACCAAGACCGCGGACCTCTTTGGCCGCACCCGCAAGGAAATCCGGGTGCACCTGCGTCTGGTGGAGGACCTTTGGACCACGGAAGTCGATCCCGGACAATTGGAACAGGCCTTGATGAATTTATTCCTCAACGCCGGCCAGGCTATGCCGACCGGTGGCGACCTCTATCTGCAGACGACCCAGGTCCACGTGGATGAAAATTATATCCGGCCTTTTAAAGTCATCCCGGGTCCCTATGTGCGGATCGCCATCACCGATACCGGCGTGGGCATGGACGAAGAGACCCGGCAGCACATCTTTGAGCCCTTTTTTACCACCCGGGAAATGGGGGCCCGGGGGACCGGGCTGGGGCTGGCTTCGGTGTACGGCATCGTCAAGAACCACGGAGGATTTATCAACGTGTATAGCGTACCAAACAAAGGAACGACCTTCACCCTCTATTTCCCGGCGGCCGGCCGCCCGGCAGCGGCGGAAGAGGACCCCTCTCCCGCCCCGCTGCCCGGCAAGGAGACCATCCTGCTGGTGGATGACGAAGAGATCATCATCGAGGTCGGTGGGGCCATGCTGGCCAGCATGGGCTACAAGGTCTTGACGGCCGGCAGCGGCCTGGAGGCCCTGGAGCTTTACGGGAGCCGGGAACCCCGGGTGGACCTGGTCATCCTCGATCTGATCCTCCCGGAAATGGACGGCGGAGAAATCTTCGACCGGCTGCGGGACCTGGACCCCGCGGTCAAGGTACTGCTCTCCAGCGGCTACAGCCTCAACGGACAGGCGGCCCAGATCCTGGAAAGGGGCTGTCGGGGGTTTATTCAGAAACCCTTTACCCTGCAGGAATTGTCCCTGAAGATACGGGAAATCCTGGGTCAAAACGCGGAAACCCGGCCATGAGTGCCGTCACCCTGACGGATCTGGGGGAAACCGTCGCCTTCCTGCGTTCCCGGATCCCGCCGGCTATTGAAATCGGGATGATCCTCGGCACCGGCTTGGGCGGCCTGGCCGACCGGCTGCAGGGAGGGGGGACCATCGATTATGCCGCTGTACCCTTTTTCCCCCGTTCCACCGTCGCCTCCCATCAGGGGAACTTGACCTGGGGGCACCTGGCCGGCCGGTCGGTGCTGGCGCTCCAGGGTCGTTTTCACCTCTACGAGGGCTACAGCGCGCCGGAGATCGTCCTGCCCGTGAGGGCCCTGTCGGCCCTGGGGATCAACATCCTGCTGGTCTCCAACGCCGCCGGGGGGCTGGATCCCCTGTACAGCCCGGGAGACCTGCTGCTGATTACCGATCAGATCAATTTTATGGGAGAAAGCCCCCTGCTGGGTCTGCGGGAGGAAGCGTGGGGGCCTCGATTCCCGGACATGTCCCGGGCCTTTGACCCGGCTCTCAGGAAACTCGCCGAAGAGACGGCTCTGCGGGAGGGGATTCGGCTCCGGCAGGGGGTTTATGTGGGGGTCAAGGGACCCCAACTGGAGACCCCGGCGGAAACCCGTTTTCTGAAGGCTATGGGCGCCCAGGCCGTGGGCATGTCTACCATCATGGAGGTCATCGCCGCGGTCCAGTGCGGGATGCGGGTCCTGGGCCTGTCGGTCATCACCAACGTGAACCGGCCCGATTGCCCGGAGCCGGCCTCGCTGGATTCCATCATCGAGACCGCCCGCTCGGCGGGACCCCGGCTGACGGCCCTGGTGGAAGGGATACTCAAAGGACTGCCTTCCAGAGAAAGGGCTTGAGCGGAACGAAAAGTTAAATTCGAAACTCGAAATCCGAAATCCGAAACAAATTCAAATGACCAAAATTCAAATGACCGAAACAACCCCCTCTCCCGTGCCGGGAGGGGGACGGGGGGTGGATGAACCGCGCGTTTCAGACTCAAACCCTGTTCACGAGGGCTCTTTCGACCTCTTGATTAAAAACGCGCTGCTGGTAACGATGGATCCGGCGTTGACCATCTTTCATCCCGGATCCCTGGCCGTTCGCGGCGATACCATTGCCGCCCTGGGCCCGCCGGAGGACCTGAACCATTGGGAAGGGTCGGCCCGGGAGGTCCTGGATGCGGGGGGTAATGCGGTGCTGCCCGGCCTGATCAACAGCCACACCCATGCGGCCATGACCCTCTTTCGCGGACTGGCCGATGATCTGCCCCTGGAAGAATGGCTGCATAACCATATTTTCCCGGCGGAACGGCACATCACCGGGGAGTGGGTCTACTGGGGCACCCTGTTGGCCTGTGCCGAGATGATCGCCTCCGGAACCACCACCTTCTGCGACATGTACCTCTTCGAGCACGAGGTGGCCCGGGCGGCCACCCAGGCCGGGATGCGGGCCCTGGTGGGGGAGGTGCTCTACGACTTTCCCTCGCCGAATTACGGCCCTATCGCGCAGGGCTTCGCCTATACCCGGGAGTTGATCGCCCGCTACCGGGAAGACCCCCTGATCGCGGTGGCCATCGAGCCCCACACGCCCTTTACCTGTTCGCCGGCCCTGCTGAAGACGGCCAAGGCCCTCTCTATGGAGACCGGGGTCCCGCTGATCATTCACCTGTCCGAGACCCGCGGCGAGGTGGAACGGAGCATCGCCCAGTACGGCCGGTCCCCGGCCCGGCACCTGGACCAACTGGGCCTGCTGGATGAAAACCTGATCGCCGTGCACACCGTGGTGCTCGATGAAGCCGAATTGGACCTGCTGGCCGCCAGGGGGGTGCGGGTGGCCCATTGCCCCGAGAGCAACATGAAACTGGCCTCCGGCGTGGCCCCGGTGCCGGAGATGCTGCAAAGGGGGATCCGGGTCGGCCTGGGCACCGACGGCTGCGCCAGCAACAACAACCTGGACCTTTTCCAGGAAATGGACACGGCGGCCAAGCTGCACAAGGTTTTTCACCGGGACCCGACGGTCCTGGATGCCCCGGCGGTACTGAAGATGGCCACCAGCGGCGGGGCCCGGGTCCTGGGGCTGGAGGACCGCATCGGTTCCCTGGAAGCGGGGAAGAAGGCCGACCTCATCTTTCTGAACCTGGACCAACCGCACCTGACGCCCCTCTATAATATCTATTCCCACCTGGTTTACTGCGCCCGGGGAGCGGATGTGACTCGGGTGATCGTGGGCGGCCGAACCCTGATGGCCGGGGGGCGCTTCCTTACCCTGGACTGGGAGGAGGTGGCCCGACAGGCCCGGCGGTTTGCCGAAAACCTGAAGGCCAGGGGCCTGAATTGAGGAGAAGCCCTGCTGGACTTGATCCCCTCCCTTCAGGAATTTTCTTGGAACCTCAGAAGCCCCCTTCTAATAAAATCAACGATCCACCCCTGGATTATCTGATCCGCGACGCCCAGGTTCTGCCCCTCTCGTCCCTTCATCCCGGGCCGATTCCCCGCGGTTATGTGGGCCTCCGGGGCTCCGTCATCGCCTGTGTAGGGGAGGGCGCCCCGGAGGACTGGACGGCCCGGGAAGTCATCGAGGCCTCCGGTTTTCTGGCCATGCCCGGCCTGGTCAACACCCACACCCACGCGGCCATGACCCTCTTCCGGGGCCTGGCCGATGATCTGCCCCTGCGGTCCTGGCTGGAAGACCACATATTCCCGGCCGAAGCCCGGATCATCGATGCCGAGACCGTCTACTGGGGGTCGCTCCTGGCCTGCGCCGAGATGATCCGCTCCGGGACCACCACCTTCGCCGACGGCTATTTCTGTCTGGAGGGGACGGCCCGGGCCGTGCAGGAAGCAGGGCTGCGGGCTGTACTGGCCCACGGGATCATCGATTTTCCCGCTCCGGGCGTCCCCGACCCGGCCGACAACATCGCCACGGTGCGGCGGTTCATCGACCGCTGGGCCGGGGTTTCGGAACTGATTCGTCTGGGGGTATTTCCCCACGCCGCCTATACCTGTTCCCCCGCCACCTTGAAACAGGCCAAAGGTCTGGCCCGCGAGCACCGGCTCCCCCTCTTCATCCATCTAGCCGAGACCCGGGAAGAGGTCGATCGTGTTCGGCAGATTTCCGGCACCTCTCCGGTGCGGTTTCTCCGGGACCTGGACCTCCTCGATTCCCGGACCGTGGCGGTCCATGCCAACTGGCTGGAGGCGGAGGAATTGGACCTGCTGGCCGAAACCCGGACCGGCGTCAGCCACTGCCCGGAGAGCAACCTGAAATTGGCCGCTGGTGTGGCCCCGATCGTGGAGATGCTGGAGCGGGGGATCCCGGTCGGCCTGGGCACCGACGGCTGCGCCAGCAACAACGATCTGGATCTGCTGCGGGAAATGAGGACGGCGGCCCTGCTGCACAAGGTGACCCGGAGGGATCCGGCGCTGCTGTCCGCTCCGTCTCTGGTCCGCCTGGTAACGATCACCGGGGCCGTTATCCTTGGGCTGGAACAGGAGGTCGGCACCCTGGAGGCAGGCAAACAGGCCGACCTGATCCTGGTGGATCTGGACCGGCCCCACCTGACGCCGCTCTACAATCCCTTTTCCCATCTGGTCTACGCCGCCTGCGGCGCCGATGTGGATACGGTCTTCGTGGCCGGCCGCCCGGTCATGCGGCGGCGGGAACTGCTGACGCTGGACTGGCGGGAGATCCGTGATCGGGTGCGGGAGATTGCGAAGCGGGCCGGAGGGTGATGGCAGTTGCGGAAGGGGCGCTTCCCGAACCACGCCTGTGCGGGGGAGAGTTCAGTCCGCCCAGCCGTGCTCCCCGATGAGGCTCACGAACCGGACGCCCCCCAGGTCTTCCTCGATCAGTCCCGCGGGGCCGATAGAGATCCGCATCAGGGTCTGGGAATAGCGGTCCCCCACCGGAATTACCATTCTTCCCTGGGGGGCCAACTGGCGCAGATACGGTTCGGGGATTTGGGGGGCGGCGGCGGTGACGATGATCCCGTCAAAAGGGGCTTCTTCCGGCCAACCCAGGGTGCCGTCGAAGATTTTGAGCCGCACGTTGAGATAATGCAGTTGGTCCAGAATT
>JALOOY010000565.1 GCA_025454185.1 Thermodesulfobacteriota bacterium | reverse complement strand
GCTGTTCCCCCCGATGCGGGGGCTGCCCATGATACCCAAAACCTTCATGCTCTATCCTCCTTTTCGAGAAAAGTATTACCCGCCTGGCCTATTCCACCACCGCGAAGGCGTTGCGCAGCACTAAGGCCCGTTCGGTCCGAGCCTGAATGATGAACCGCCCTTCCCCGGAAGGCCAGGCCTCGGTGGTCAGCGTCTCGCCGGGGTAGACCGCTTCGGCAAAGCGGGCCTTGAACTCCCGGAAGCGGGAAGGGTCCCCCCCGCAGAGTCCGTGGACGATGGCCCGGGTGGCGTAGCCGTAGGTGCAGAGGCCGTGCAGGATGGGCCGTTCGAAGCCGCCGCGCCGGGCGAACTCCGGGTCCAGGTGCAGGGGGTTGAAATCGCCGCTGAGCCGGTACAGGGCGGCCTGATTTAAGGGTATGGCGTAGGAAATTCGTAAAAGTGGCGGAGCGCCGGCGGGCGGGTCCAGCGGGTTTGTTTGCGGACCGGGATCGCCGCCGAAGCCGCCGCCGCCCACGTGAAAGGCCACGTGCTCCACGTCGAAGAGGTGCTCTCCATTGGCGAGCCGTCCGGCAGTTTCGAAACGGATGACCGCGGCTTTGCCTTTGTCGTATACCGCTGCTATGCGGCTGAGGGCTTTGATCGTCCCCTGCGGGGGGATGGGCCGGTGCAGGCGTGTGTCCTGCTCTCCATGAATAAACCGGAAGCCCTCCACCTGCCGACTGTATTCGATGAGCAGTCCCCCGGCGGCCCGGGTCGCAAAGCTGGGGAAGACCTGGAGCCCGCCCGGAGCATCCTCATAAATAAAGGAGAGTTCGTCGGTCTGAGCACCGATGCCCAGGGCGTAGAGGATTACCTCTTTCCAGGTATATTCAAAGATAAACTCCCGCGGTTCCCGGCTTGCCGTTTTCCAGTCGACGCTCATTCACTTCTCCTTATTCGATGTTCGATGTTGGACGTTGGATGTTCGATGTTCATTTTTTTCGTATTGAGCTACTCCCCCGTAAAGACCGGCTTCCGCTTCTCCAGAAAGGCCTGGAACCCTTCGGCCTTGTCCCTGGTTTCGCGCACCGCCGCCGAGCCGTCGGCCTCGGTTTTCAATCCGGCGTCGATCCCCTCATAGGCGCCGGCGGCCATGGCCTTCAATACCCAGCTCACGGCGATAGGGGGCCGCTCGGCCAGACGGCCCGCCAGGTCCAGGGCGTCTGTCAGCAGTCTTTCGGCCGGGGCGAGCTGGTTGACCAGCCCGATCGCCAGGGCCTCCCGGGCGGCTACCCGCTGACTGAAAAGGATCATCTCCAGGGCCTTGGCCCGGCCTACCAGGCGGGGCAGACGCTGGGTCCCGCCCCAGCCGGGGATGATGCCCAGGTTGAGCTCGGTCAGGCCCACGAAGGTCTTGGGGTCGTCCACCAGGATGCGGAAATGACAGGCCAGGGCCAGCTCCAGCCCGCCGCCGAAGGCGTGGCCGCGCCAGAGTTCCCGGCCCAAGGGGCTGGTGCGCGGGGCGTTGGCGGCGTCGGTCACGTCGAAGCCTGAGGAAAAACATTTATTTCCGGCTCCGGTCAGGATCACCACCCGGGTCAGCCGATCGTTTTCCACCTGGTTCAGGCGCTGCTCGAATTCCTCCATGGCGGCCAGGTTCCAGGCGTTGGCCGGGGGATGGTCGATGGTCAGGAGGGCGATATAACCTTGTTGTTCCAGAAGTATATGCCGGAAGTTCATGGGCGGCTCCTCTCAGGAATTTTGGACAAACCAAGGCAACTATCCCATATGATCAGACCATAATCAACCTCAACGTGGCATAAAAAACAGGGCGGAATGCTATTTTGAAACCTCCTGTTTTTTTGCCCTTGGGGAAAGCCGTGTGCACCCTTCAGTTCCCTGCGTATTTTCCGATACCTATCCATTTTCTAAAACTTCATTCCCGGCAGGTTGAGGGAGGCCGTGTTGCCGCCGTCCACGGCTAGGGCCTGGCCGGTGATGAAGCTGGCCTCGTCGCCGGCCAGAAAGAGGATGGCGGCGGCGATTTCCTCGGGCCGGCCGTAGCGGCGCAGCTCGCAGCGGCTGCCCAGCTTGGCCTCCTTGCCCGCGGAGCGGGCGTAGTCGAAGACCGGCTTGGTCATGCCCGTTTCGATCAGCCCCGGGCAGACCGCGTTCACCCGCACGTTGCAGCCGCCCAGGTCGCAGGCCGCCGTCTGGGTGAAGTTGATCAGCCCCGCTTTGCTGGCGCTGTAGGCGTTCCCCCCGGCCCCGGAGCGGATGCCGGCCACCGAAGCCGTGTTGACGATGGCCCCCGAGCCCCGCTCCCGCATGTGCCCGGCCACGTGCTTGATCCCGTACATGGCGCCCAGTAAGTTGACTTCCAGGACCTTGATCCAGTCCCGGCCGTCCTGCTCTTCGATGCCCACCGTCTGCCCCGTGATGCCGGCGTTGTTGATCAGGATGTCGATCCTGCCATAGGTGGCCAGCCCCAGGTCGATGAGGTCCTTGACCTGCTGCTCCACCGAAACGTCCACCCGCCTGATCACCGCCTCCCCGCCGGCCGCCTGGACCCCCTGCAGGGTTTCC